>CAIXDX010000262.1 GCA_903918335.1 uncultured Methylococcaceae bacterium
GGCTATTGCTGTTTATGATGGTACTGATGCTATTATGTTGTCAGAAGAAACTGCTTCGGGTAATTATCAGATTAAAGCCGTTGAAGCGATGGTTCGTATTTGTTTAGAGGCAGAAAAACAAGCTGTAGTTCGTGAATCAGATCACCGTATTAGTGATCAATTTCAACGTGTTGATGAAGCGATTGCTATGTCTGCAATGTACTTAGCTAACCATACGAAAATCAAAGGTATCGTGAGCTTAACAGAGTCTGGTTCTACGCCATTATGGATGTCTCGAATCAGTTCAGGTATTCCTATTTTTGCTTTTAGTAGTCAAGAAAAAACACTTGGTAAAGTGACTCTTTATAGAGGTGTATTTCCTGTTCATCATGAATTGGATGGCAATAATGATCATGCTGAGGTTAATCGCAGTGTGGTTGCCAAACTTAGAAAATGGTATAAAGCCAAAGATGGTGATAAATATATTATTACTAAGGGTGATTTAACGGGTGTTGAAGGTGGAACCAACGCTCTTAAGGTCATAGTGATAGGGCAAGGTTTAACGCCCTAAGAAATAAATGATTCTGCACTTATTATTTTTTAAGTGCAGAATCGTTTTTATTTACCCTGTTTTAGATTATTAGGGTAATAAATAAGCTTTATCTATTAAATTTTTTCTAAATGAGCATAAGATACCATCAACCATTTTATGCCTACTTCTACAAAGTTAATTTGTACTCTTTCTTGAGCACCAGATCCCTCTAGTTGTAAAACAACGCCTTCACCAAATTTTGCATGGCTCACTCGAGTGCCAAGCTTAAAAGTGGCATCGGTATTGAGAGAAGAGTGACTTTTTGATTGTAGTTGGGTGACAGGTCGATTAATGGCAGTGCGCACTCGAATTTCTTGTATCAGATCGGTTGGTATTTCTCGAATAAATCTTGAGGGTCTTGGATAACTTTCTCGTCCATATAATCGTCTAGATTCTGCATAGCTGAGATATAAGTGTTGCATGGCTCTTGTCATACCTACATAACACAGGCGTCGTTCTTCTTCTAAACGGGCAATATCATCAATAGATTGTTGCGATGGAAAAAGTCCGTCTTCCATGCCAACTAAAAATACAGTTTTAAATTCAAGGCCTTTTGCAGAATGGATTGTCATTAATTGAACACAGTCTTCATATTCATCACTTTGGCTTTCACCCGCCTCTAAAGAAGCATGCGTTAAGAACATATCGAGTTCATTGATGCCTTCTTCATTGTTGGGGTCAAAATCGAAAAGTTTAGCGGCGTTAACTAACTCTTCTAAGTTTTCAATTTTTTCTTCGCCTTTATCCATTTTTTCTTTTTGATAAAGTTCAATGAGCTTAGACTTTTCAATGACACGTTTGATTTTTTCATCGAGTTCTAAACCTTCTGTTTCTAAAGAAAGATTTTTTATAAGTTCAAGAAAAGAAATCAGTGCATTCGTCGCACGTGCTGTCAGTTTACGTTGATTGATCAATAAAATTGCAGAGTCCCATAAAGAATAATTTTGATCTTTAGCTATTAAACGTATTTCATCAATTGCTTTTGTACCAATACCACGAGTAGGGGTGTTAATAATACGTTCAAATGATGCATCATCATCATGATTATTCATCAGGCGTAAATAAGCTAATGCGTTTTTAATTTCAGCCCTATCAAAGAAACGTAAACCGCCATAGACTCTATAAGGTATGCCTGTTGCCATTAATTTTTCTTCAAACTGTCTGGACTGAGCATTAGAGCGATATAAAATAGCCGTATCGGATCTTAAACCTCCTTCTTTGATCCAGGTTTTGATTCGTTCAATAACAAAAAAAGCCTCATCTTGCTCATTAAAAGCAGCGTATAAGGAACAGAGTTCACCATCCCCAGCGTCTGTCCATAATTCTTTTCCTAAACGTCCCGTATTATTAGAAATAATTTGATTAGCTGCTTTAAGAATAGTCCCTGTAGAGCGATAGTTTTGTTCTAGTTTAACGACTTGATGATTTGGGTAATGTTTTCGAAAGTTGTAAATGTTTTCAATTTTTGCACCTCTCCAGCCATAGATGGATTGATCGTCATCACCCACTACAAACAAATTGTCTTTATTGTTAGTTAATAAACGTAGCCAAGAATATTGAATGGTGTTGGTATCTTGAAATTCGTCAACATGCACTTGTTTGAAACGCTGTTGGTAAAACTCTAAAAGATCTGCGTTATCTCTTAGTAGTTCATGGGCGCGTAAAAGAAGTTCTGCAAAATCGACTAAACCAGAGCGTTGACAAAGTTCTTCATAGGCACGGTAAAGTGTTAACATCTGCTTTTGATGGAAATCTCCCGTCTCAAGCATGTGTCTAGCTCTAATGCCTTCATCCTTTTGAGCATTAATAAACCATTGCACTTCACGTGGAGGCCATTTTGTATCATCTAAGTTAAGTGTATTCAATAAGCGTTTTATGACCCGTAATTGATCACTTGAGTCCATCACCTGAAATGTTTCAGGTAATTTTGCCTCTTTAGCATGTCTTCTTAGTAGGCGATGTGCAATGCCATGAAAAGTACCTATCCATAAGTTTTGATGACTTACATTGAGTAGTTGCTCAATTCTATGCCTCATTTCTTTAGCTGCTTTATTAGTAAAAGTGACGGCTAAAATATTATGGGCGGACAAGCCTTCAACTTGCATTTGCCAAGCAATACGATGAACTAATACACGCGTTTTACCACTGCCAGCGCCAGCGAGAACCAGCATGGATTGAGGTGGGGCCGTTACCGCAAGGCGTTGTGCATCATTTAAAGGTTCAATTATCGAGGTAATATCCATTTTGTATTATCACTTGCACATTCTGTAGAGCTGTGTATATTACTTGCCATTGGCTAATGGCTTCA
>CAIXDX010000263.1 GCA_903918335.1 uncultured Methylococcaceae bacterium
ATTTTCACTGGCTAACACCACAACAAATGATAGATGGCTTAGCTTTAGGTGAAACCACACCCGGCCCCTTAGTCATGGTAAATACTTTTGTAGGATTTGTGGCCGGCTGGACTCAAGAAGTCTTTGGCCATGAGCAGTTATTAATAGCAGGTACTATTGCTGCTGTTATTGTGACTTACTTTACCTTCTTACCCAGCTTTTTGTTTATTTTAGCCGGTGGTCCGATAGTAGAGTCCACACAGGGCAATTTAAAGTTTACCGCCCCATTGACTGGCATAACCGCAGCTGTCGTCGGCGTTATTTTAAACCTAGCCGTATTCTTTGCTTGGCATGTATTCTGGCCCGCTGGTTTTAACGGGGCAATCGATGTCATATCAGTCATCATCAGTCTATGTGCCTTTTTAGCACTGATACGCTTTAAAGTGGGCGTTATACCGGTGATTATTGCTTGCGGAATAATAGGATTAACTGTTAATTTTGTAAAAACTTGGTTTGGGTTGGGATAAAAACTAGTTGCCCGGGCAGAGCCTAAGTAGAGTTGAATCCCATTGCCAGCACTGAAGAACTGAATCCGCTTTAGTGCTGGTGTTCAGGAACTAAACTTAAGCTATCACTGCCTGTGTTAGCAAGCAATCACCTTATGTTCGCTGACAAATTGCCTACTCAAGCTGTAACTCGGCTTCCACAAGCTATAAAAATGCCCATGCAAGATGTAACTCACCTTTTGCAAGCTTGTGCAATGTCTATTAAAAGCAATAACGTATGCGTATAACGCTACCACGTTGATTTGTCGAGTGTATTCTGTTTAATGTTTAAGGGGTGTAATAAATTTTGTGTAAGTAGAGTTTAGTTATAAAAAACACTGGGGTTAAACACTTCTTTGAATACCAAAACCTTAATTTTTCAAATCATGTCGTGGCTTTTACTATGCTAAGTAGTCGAACGAATTTAAGCGCAGCGAGGCGGGATAACATCGCTAATCAGAATCTTATTTGAAAGAGCAGCGGGTATTTACGCATCTGTAGTTAATATCATGCCTATAATCAACCCAGTATTGAGGCTTGCAAAAAAGCCAGCGAGTTTAACCATGTCAATAAGTTAAATTTCCGCTTTATTTAGCCAAGTTTTTATGGGGGGAGCTTGATAATTGATAAATCGATCTAGAAGTATATATGGATCTAATTCAACCATTAATAAGTCTCGCGTCCCCTGTTTAACAAACTGCTCGGCTAAAACATGATCCAAAAACTGTATTAAAGCGTCATAATAACCAGCAACATTAAGAATGCCACAGGGCTTATGATGAAAACCCAATTGCGCCCAGGTCCAAATTTCAAACAGTTCTTCAAAAGTACCGATACCACCTGGCAAAGCAATAAAACCATCCGATAATTCAGCCATCAACATTTTGCGTTCATGCATAGTGTCTGTGACATGTAATTGCGTAAGATGATGGTGCGCAACTTCTTTATGCGCTAAAGCTTTGGGTATAACACCGATAACCTCACCTCCTAATGCCAAAACCTCATCGGCTACTTTACCCATAACACCGATACTGGCTCCGCCGTAAACTAAGCCAATATTATGTTTTACTAAGGCTTGAGCTAATACAGCACCCGCGTCACCATAAGCTTCTAACCGCCCATTACTAGATCCACAATATACGCAAATATATTTAACCAGACTCATTAGGTACTAGACTAATAAAATGGTTTAATTAATAAACCTGAGAATAACTTTCTCTGATTTCTTTTAACTCAAGCGCGATCTCTCTACGCATACGAAAATCTCGTCTAGAATGCGCAATAGTATAAGGAATTTTTGAATTTCGTTCATATTTAACCGCAGTTCTAATAATACCTATCCATTGTCTATCATTGTCTTCCATTTCTTTAAAGCGGTTACGAATGCGCTCTAATTCTTGGTTACAATAGGTTACAAAACCTGCCGCATAAAACACACTATTTTTTAAGTAATCCTCTAAAGCGGCTAAATCGCCATTAATTTCTTCTACCACTTGTTCAAAATTAACCGGCTCAGGTAATTTAATCGTATCTTCAATAATCTTACGCGCTTGATTAGCTTGATCAGTGACCGATAAATTTTTGGTATCTTGACCAATAGCAGACTTAATTGCGGTTTTAACAGTTCTACCAACAACAGCAGGTATGACTTCATTATGTGACCATAAGCCATAACGCAAATAATGCGTAACATCATGTTTATTTAGATCAGGCCCCTGATAAAACGCTTCTAAAGTTTTAATTTCTGCAGAACGCTCGTTTAATAAGCGCTCACGCGCTTGCAAAGGTTTAGCAATAAAGGCTTCTACCGCTACTCGCCCAAATCGCAAGAACAACACCTGAAAACCATGACGAATACGAGCTTGCTCAGCATTTTCATCGGTGTTTAATAAAGTCTTACGAACTTCTTCGGTTTCCCAAAGCAAGGATTGAGTTTTTTGCACAATTTGATCAATCAATACTTGTAAAGATTGCGCTAATTGATCGGTTAGTTCTGTTTCAAATTTTTGCTGAATCTCTCTAAAGAGCTCTTCACGAATTTTATAATTACCTTCTCGCGGATCTGGCATAGAAATAGTTCTACCGGCTGTATAGATACGCTTTAATTCGTCCATTTGCCCCGTCGTCAAATTTGACAATAAAGCTTCAATCTTTGCATCATATGCTGCGTGTAAAGTCGCTAACTCTTGATGCTCTGCACCTAAAGCATCCGCTTCTTTACGACCTTGAATACTCTCGGCATACCAGACATCAAAGTCTTTTTTAATACGTTGCCATTCACGCCCCCACCACTGATTAAAGTCTTTACCTAAAAGATCGTCTTCTTCTATATCACCTTCAGCAAACTCAGCATAAGTTGGTTCGAGCCTGAGTAAGATATCACTCGCGTATTGCAATATATTAGCCACCAAAGCATCACAACGTCTTTGCAAAGCATCTGCGCGTTCATGATCAATATATTGATTAACCATTTCTTTTAGGATACCAATACCATCAGTAATGCCCAATTTTTTTAGTTTTAATTTATCATCAGCGTTTTTAGTGCGCCTTAAGGTGTCTTCTGATGGAATACCAAACTCTACTAAATGGGCTCGCGCGCAAACTGGAATCATGCGTCTTTCTGGCACATCTGGCCAATAATTCCTATGCTTTTGTAGTGTTTCTTTAAAGTCTATTTGATCATCTAAAGCATCAGCCTGTGTTAACACCAAAAACACTTTGTCAGAGACTTTAATACTTGGGTCATCTGAATCCGCAATCAACAGAATTTCTTTTTCTGGCCCAGTAATAGATGGTTGCTTCATCTCTTTTGCATAGATAATCGCGTCACAATGTTTTAGACGCTCTATTGCTTGATCCGAATGCATTTGAATACCTGAGTTAAACCCAGGGACATCATGAAAAACAATGTCTCTATCACTTCTTAAGCGCACTGTTTTAAGTTGAATACGTTTGATAGCCAGTGACTGGGCTCGATTTTTAAAAACTGCTGATTGCAGTTGTTCTTGCACTTCACTGATATCTATAAAACTTTGGGTATAGCCACTTTTTTGTTTCGTAAATTCATAGATAGCACTGAGATTTTTTTCAGTGTAATCATAATCCTCTTGGATTTCTTTTCTTTCTTTATCATTCAACAGACCTTCTAGCGCCAATTTCCTTTGGTGCTGTAAAGTGCCTATTTCTTCCTTGGTGTAATATTGAATGAACAACAACTGATCTTGCTCAGTCTGAGCTGACCAAATTTCAGTACTCGTAAATGTACATCTCTCTCGAGCTGAAGGTAAAATTTCTTGACCTAACCAAGCATTTAGCAAAGCACTCTTACCGGCCTTCTCTAAACCAATAACAGCTACTTCAAACCGATTTGCATGTAAGCGTTCTAATTGACGATTTAAACGTACTTGCTCAATATTAAGACGTTGAACTAGTTCTGACGCTAAATCTTCACTCGTTTTGTTACATAACGTTACTAGTTTATCTGCGAGGACAGAAGTGATTTCTAATCGCGCAAGCTGTTCTTGACAAGTTTCTAGCCAGGTAGTCATAAAAATTCCAGGATTGTTGAATACTTTTTAAAACCAGAGTCCCTCCAGTTTTAGAGGGATTAATGAGGGTAGACGCTGAAAGCCCCTACCCTCCATTAGACCTTAGTGAGCTACTTCAACCTTTGCGCCTTTAACTTGGCCGATTTCTGCAAGTGTCTCATTAAACCAAGTTGTTTCAAGATCAAAAGGTTTACCACCTTTGATTCTCGGAAACTCAATTGCTCTTAGTACGTTGCCGCGATCTTCATCATGACCAATTACGCCAGACTCACGACGGAATGCACATTCCACAGCAAGGTCGGCACATGATTTAATCAAACGGATATCTTCAACATTTGAAGCAGCCGCTCTAGCAAAGTAACCTGATTTTTGAATTAAAGTTTTTTCTGCGCCTAACATCTCTGCAAATTGCTCACCGAACCATTTACCAGGATTAACCGCATCTAATTTAACATGACCAAATGCATCACGAGGTACTTCTTGGCCTTTAGCTTGCATTTCTGCAACGATTGATTCAACGCCTGCGCCTTCTGATACGAAGATATTAACTGAGTCATATTTATCCATTACAGCACGAAGACGCTTAGCTTCTGCAGCAATATCAATGTCCATTTCTGGAATAAATACGCCATGAACTTCAAATGCGTTACGGTCTAAACCTAATTCTGGTAACCACTCTGAACGATCTAATAATTTACGGTACTCTAAAGCAGTTGCCGCTGTTAACCAACCACAGCTACGACCCATTACTTCATGTACGATTAACATACGGGGGTTTGCGTTATTTTCTGCAACCACATTAGCAAAATAACGTGCGCCTTGTTCAGCCGCAGTCCATGCACCTAATGATTGTTTAATAGGAAATACATCGTTATCAACGGTTTTTGGTAAACCAATAACAGTTAAGCCATAATTGTTATTAGCTAAGAAAGCGGCTAAATCAGCTGCTGCAGTATTTGTATCATCGCCGCCGATAGTGTGCAGAATATCTACACCATCTTTTACTAATTGATCAGCAGCTACTTTTTGTGGGTCTTGACCTTCTTGCACTAAACCACGCTTTAAGCAGTCTTTAACATTTGTTAGTTTTACACGACTGTTACCAATTAATGAGCCACCAAATTTATGTAAAAGCCCAGCTTTTTCTCTAATAGCAGGTGTAACTGTGTAAAAATCACCCAGTAATAAACCTTTGTAACCACTACGGTAGCAAATGATTTCAATAGAGGGATCAATTTCAGTGTAACGTTCAATTAAGCTGCCGATTGCAGAGTTTAAGCATGGGGCTAAGCCGCCCGCAGTGAGAATTGCTACTTTTTTTGGTTTGCTCATAAGTGTCTTAAAGTACGAATATAAAAGTTGAAAGGTATTAAGTAATCAAAGTACTTGTCTTGATATTTTAATTATAATCATTAAATAACATCA
>CAIXDX010000264.1 GCA_903918335.1 uncultured Methylococcaceae bacterium
CTAGGCCCCATGGTATTGTTCTTGTAACCTCTGACCGAACCAGAGCCACCCATAAAATAGTTTTCAAAGAATGGTAAAGCATGGGTCTTCCCATACCCCCCTGCGTATCCAATTTCACCATTTAATTTAAAGGTAAAATCTTTTGCCAGAGGGAAATATCGTTGCTGTCTATAACCGACTTTATAATACTCTAAATCACTGCCAGGAATAGTCCCTAAAGCGGACAAACGTTGCTGAGCTCCACTATTCGGGAACATAGCACGATTAAAAGTATCATGCACCCAACTAATACCTTGACTATATGTCAAATAGGATCCCGGATTTTTATCAATAAAATCGTGTATTTGATAAGACGAATAAAGAGTTGTTGATAACGATGTATGCTTTACATCGGTATTAAAGCCAACTTGATCAAATTCATTCAACGGGATACCAAAATTAATACCCGCGTTCGCAATATTAGTATTGTAGTTAGCAATATTAATAGCCCCTGCATTTCTTTTGGTATAACCTAGGTTATAGCCTTGACTGACCCCATCGGTAGTAAAATAGGGGTTAGAAAAACCAAACTGATAACTGGTGATATAGCTACTATTATTAAACCCAACACTGACTCGCTTGCCAGATCCAAAAATATTGTCCTGCGCAATATTAGCATTAAGCACAATACCTTGTACCTGGGAGAAACCCACCCCAGCAGACAAGTTACCTGATGACTTTTCTACCACCGTGTAATTCACATCAATCTGATCCGACGAACCAACTACGGGAGGTGTTTCTACATTAACGCTTTCAAAATAGCCTAAGCGTTCTAAACGTGTTTTAGAGCGCTCAATTTTAGAACTGGAGGCCCAACTGGCTTCCATTTGACGCATTTCTCTACGCAAAACTTCATCTCGAGTTTTAGCATTTCCTATAAAGTTAACTCGGTGCACATACACTCGCTTACCAGGATCTATAAAGAAAGCCATTTCTACGGTTTTTTGACTTTCATTGATTTCAGGCACCATATTAACGTTAGCAAAAGCATAACCTTCATCGCCTAAGCGATCTTGAATAGCCTTAGACGTCTCAGTAGCACTCTTCCTCGAAAATATCTCACCTGGGCCAATGCTAACCAGTTTAATCAACACATCAGGGGCAACAATTAAATTACCCGCCAACTTAACTTTTGAAACAGTAAAAATATCACCTTCTTTGATATTGATCGTTACATAAATATCTTTTTTATCAGGCGTAATCGCTACCTGAGTCGATTCAACCGAGAAATTAATATACCCTCTATCAAGATAATACGATCTTAAGGTTTCTAAATCCGCCCCTAATTTTTGCTTAGAATATTGATCATTCTTAGTATAAAAAGATAATAAATTAGAAGTACTTAATTCAAATTTATCTAATAAAACTTTTTCTTCAAAGGCCGTATTACCCACAATATTAATTTGCTTAATCTTGGTGACTCGGCCTTCAGAAATTTTAATGTTAATGCCCACACGATTTCGTGTTAAATCCGCCACATCAATTTTAATTTTTAAGCCATATTTACCATGACTTAAATACTGACGCGTTAATTCTTGCTCAACTTTATCTAAAATTTGGCGATCAAATATCTTGCCTTCAGCCAAGCCTATCTTATCTAAAGCTTTAGTTAAATCATCTTTACTTAAGTCTTTGTTACCCTCAAACACAACTTTCGCAATAGACGGTCTTTCAACTACTTTTACTATAAGGGTAGATCCTTCTCTTTCTAAAGACACGTCCTTAAAGAAGCCGGTTTTGAACAAAGCTTTAACAGCAGGTGTTACATTATCTAACGAAAACTTCTCGCCTACATTGACGGGTAGATAACTAAATACCGTACCCAAAGAAATGCGTTGCAATCCTTTAACTTGAATATCCCTAACAACAAACTCTTCTGCAGCTTTAAGCCCAAACGAGAGCACCAAACCAAGTAGCAACAAACAAGAAAAAATTTTTGATTTCATTTAAGGGGCTAAAAGATACGCGAGATCTGAAAATAAAAAAACGTTGAAATTATAACATAAGTAAATCTAAACAGGCTCAAGCTCTAACTATTGGAAAACTAAGCACATCTTCAATACTTATACTTTGCGTTAAGATCATTAATAATCGATCTAAACCAATAGCAATACCAGAACACTCTGGCAATCCTTGCTGGAGCGCACTAATAAGTCGCTCATCCTTAATGACATCAGGGCGTTTAGCCTGTTGTCTAAATTGTATTTCTGCATCAAA
>CAIXDX010000265.1 GCA_903918335.1 uncultured Methylococcaceae bacterium
ACTCCTATTTGGAAACCTTTTTCAAACGACTTTAGAGTTTTTGGTAACTTTGGAGCGAGCTTTTTAATGGGATCAACTGGAAATAATTCAGCACAAAATCTTATACTAGAAGCAGGAAGTGGTATCGGTTATACAATAAAAACTAATCCCTACAACATTGATCTTCAAACGGGTTATCAACTTGAAAATTGGGGCACTGCTGGAAACAACCTACAAGGTTATCACGGCCCATATGCTAATGTTGGAGTTAAATTTTAATCAGAATTATTTGAAGGTCAATTTATGAAAATGACAGCGTTAAACTAACTTTATTTATGCTTTATTTTTAGACAGCACTATAACGCGTTAAAAATTCTATTTATTAACAACTGTTAATTTTTATATGACCTTCATTAAATATTTCTTTTTAAGTCTTATAGTAGATATCAACGACATCTTTACCACGACAGGAACTGAGTCGACTACCGCATCGCTGATATTAACCGCTAAATTAGGCTTATTAATCGGCCTTATTTACCTTGTTCGTCGCTGTTACAAATGGATATTTACCGAGGAAAATTAATTTTTAGTTCGCACGATCAGTCGGTGCGACAATTTGTCACATTTTTATTTGCAAGAGGGACTGATATGATGTACTCAACTTTAAAAGGCCTAAAAAACCTTTGCTGAAAGTTGCGCAATATCACTCCTAAATATCTTTATGGCGACTTACTCATACTAAGTTGCCATTTTTTTGCCTGATTGTTTTACGCGTTATATAAAACTCCCAACCCTCTTAAACCACAATAGCCCATTGGCTCTTTGGCTAAATATTGTTGATGGTATTCTTCTGCATAATAAAACCTATCCAACGGCTTAATTTCCGTGGTGATTTTACTATAACCCGCCAAATCCAATTGAGCTTGATAACGCGCTTGTGACTGTGTCGCTAGCTCATACTGATCATCATTGAACGTATAGATTCCTGAGCGATACTGTGTACCCACATCATTACCTTGGCTCATGCCTTGTGTTGGATCGTGAGAAGTCCAAAATATTGCCAACAATTCGGCATAAGAAATAATGGCGGGGTCATAAATAACTCTTACCACCTCGTTATGCGCTGTTAATCCAGTACAAACTTCTTTGTAGGTTGGATTGGGTGTTACACCGCCACAATATCCCACAGCCGTACTGATCACACCTTGTTGCTGCCAAAACTTTCTTTCGACGCCCCAAAAACAACCCATGCCGAAACAAGCTTGTTCTAAATGTGCTTCAAATGGAGGCTTAATGGGCTGTCCTGTCACGAAATGTACATTACTCACACTCATTTCTGTGGTTCTTCCAGGCAGAACTTGTGAAAGTTCAGGCAAAATTGACTTTTTTAATGGTAAAATCATATGCAGTAATAATTTTAATTTATACAAATCCCAGCCATAAAAGAGAGATTCATGATTGAAGTAGATGTCTTACGCCGTTTTTTATTTGAAGATTTAGGCATAAGAGGTGTTTGGGTAAATATAACAGCTAGTTGGCAAACCGCAAAAAATCATCAAC
>CAIXDX010000266.1 GCA_903918335.1 uncultured Methylococcaceae bacterium
AGTTAAAAACAGTACAAACACAATCAGCGTCAACAGCAATAAGGTTGACTTATTACCGGTAGGCACGACGCGATCATAGACTTGTAACATATACAGCGAAGGCACGAGCATCAAGATATTGATGATCATGCTGAAACCTGCGGCTGATATAAAAGCACTCTTACAGTCTTTTAAAGCGACAACTAAATCTGAATTTTTTCTTTGTGTCATATTAATTTAACATAGTAAATCAATACAAAAGCAAAATATATGCCAACTAAAAATAATTACACATTCAATAATAATAATTGAGCTATCTTATTAATAATAAATACAAAATAGACATTATTGCGTCATAAAAATCTACAATACAGCTCAATAAGAAATATTGGAATCAGGCATTTCACTCATTATTTTTGGTTACCTGTGTGAAATGCCACAGCGACAAATCAGAGGGTATTGGTTTCAAATTCATTAACAACAACGATTCCACCCGACATAACAAAATCTGGATATTCTAATAACTTAAAATTATCTAAAGGATTCCCTTTTACAGCGATAATATCTGCAGGAGCCCCTGCTTGTAATGAGCCTAATAAGGGTAGTTGTAAGTATTGTCCAGACTTTGACGTCGCTAGCTTGAGTATATCTATAGGCTCCATTTGAGTGGCTTGTTTTATTGAAATTAACTCTTGTGCATCAATACCCCAAGGGATGTCCGGATGCGCAATTTCAGCGCCATACAGTAAATCCCCCCCAAGTTTTTTTAACATATTTGCATTAGGCATAGCACCAGAACATTTTGAAAGCGTATCTAATGTTGTGACTATGGTGACGTTTTTAGAAACCGCCTCGTTTAACAGGGTATCCGATAACTTGCCACAAGGCACGTGTGCCCACTCGTCAACGCCTGCTAAAAGTGCAATCTTTGCACCTTTCGATTCACCAATATGGGCCGTTACTTTTCTATTTAAACGATGCGCTTCATCCACTATCACTTTAACAAGTGCTTTAGATAACATTGGCCATGCTTTATGGATATGAACTGACGAAAGAGTGGGCTTTTCAGAATGATGCTCATGCGTCCATGGCGCCCCGAGCTCTCCACCAGGTTCTAGAGCGATTTTAATAATACTGGCACCGCCACTAATTAACTCCTGTACAACTGCCCTCGCCTGCTGTTCAGTGGAAACAGCAATCGCAATATTGTCTGTGCCCATTTTATTAATGGGATACCCATCAGGTGCAGTAATAATAGGCCCAGAAGTTAACATCCTTAAATGCCCTTCACCTCCAGTAGTGCCGTGCAAAGGACCGCCGACTTCACGTACCGTGGTGATGCCATGCTTTAAGACTATATCTTCATCTATATGAAGAAACCTGATATGTGTATGTAAATCAATAAAACCAGGCAATAAAGTAGCATCACCTAAATCAATTTCTCTAACATTACTCAGATTAAAGGCATCCCGCTTATCAATTCGCGTAACTTTTCCATCACTAACCAATACGGATGTATTCGTTCTGATAGCATCCCCGTCAAAAACACGCAATGCATGTATTAGTAGAGGGGATTGTTGATTACTTTGTACTATAGTGGTTGAAATTACCGTAAACAGAAACAACCGCAACGCCTGTTTAATTGCAAAATATGATCTACGCATTATCTAAATCTTTAAATAGTGTTTAAATAAAAAAAGCGGTGTTACCTAGGTGACACCGCTTTTAGTAAAAATGTAACTCACTTAAACTAAAATTAATACGTAATTTCAATACCGCCAAAGAATGAAATGGGCGCCCCCGCATTTAACATGGCATCATTCGCGGTTGCGGTGGGTAAAATATTGGTATTTGCCACATAAACAGTATCCAGTAAATTTCGACCTTCTAAGAATACTTTGTAGTTTTTGTTAGACCAGCCTGTACGCATCCCCAATAATCCAAAAGAATCCACTTTGTAAGTATTGGCGTAATCGCCCCAACGCTTACCCACGATATCAAATGTTGGTCCCACATAAAAACCGCTGATATGTTGATACATCGCCTCACCTCTTAAGAAATAATCAGGTGCCGCAGGCAAAGAATTATTTCCATAAACGGGATCATGATCAAATTTAAAATGATTAAAGGTATAAGACAACATGGGCTTGATCGTATGGACTTCTGTTCCATCTAAAGAAAAACTACCACCAATTAAGCCTTCAATGCCTGCATGGAGGGTATTATTAAAGTTAGTCGCTATGGGCGAACCACTCGCCGGCGTCACGGATAAAATTTCATTATTAAGCCAAGAATAATAAAGAGCAAGATCCCAATTAACAGTATTCAATTCACTAATTTTTTCAAGTCCACGGGTTCCAATTTCAACAGACGTACCTTCCATAGCTTTTAAATTAGTCGTACCTGAACTGGCAGTTAAATTATCTGCAATGTTGTAATTGGTTGGTGGCGCATATATACGACTGATGTTACCGTATAAACTGGATGACTTCGTTACGTTATACATTAATCCTAAACTGGGATTAATGCCTTGGTAATTATTTGTAGCATTCCCACCCTGCGAATAAAAGTTAGACGGGCCACCAGGAAAAAATACAGAGGGTTGAGCGTCTTGAGGTATCGACAATCTTCTATTATTAACGTCTCGATGCGCAAAAACACCTTGTACAGCAGGAGTTAAAGTCCATTTATCAGTTAAATGCCAATGATCTTGAGCAAAAATCTCAACATTATCAGCTTGCTTGATAATTTTATTGGTCATAGCCCCCCTATAACCCGCGTTATTAGTATAGTTACCACCATTATCTGAATTAGTACCATAATTCAAGCCCAGCAATAAATCATGGTTATCTAAGCGATAATTGTAACGAGCAGTCGTACCCCAGTCTTGTTGAGTTGAGTCTACCAACATGCTAAACATATCATTCATGCCACCATTGACATTCGGAATCATCACTTTATCTACGATAGGATGATAAAGATGCTGATTTTCGAATGAAAAGCCTATATCAAGTGAGCTTTTATCATCAATAGTCCATGTGGTTTTATTAGCCACACGCTCTGTTTCAGTGTTGACTTGATAATTACCACCTACTGCTTGCGTACTGGCTTGATAAGGATTGGCAGCAAATTGTGCACGTGTTAATTGCCCGGGTAATTGTTGGTTATTTTTGATGTAACTCA
>CAIXDX010000267.1 GCA_903918335.1 uncultured Methylococcaceae bacterium
CTTAACCGCTGCTGTCTTGAACTCAGTTGGATAATTTTTAGATTTTTCTCGGCTCATTAGGACTCACAATTTTTTCATTTATTTTAAATTATGTGTCCGGCTAAGTGTAGCCACATCATCACCTCTATTAAATTCGTCCGCTACAATTTTTAGTGTATTTTCAAATTCGTCATCGGTTAGGTCAGGATAATGCCAAAGCTTTACCCAATTAGCAGGGCTTTCATTTAAGAAAAATGCACTATTATTAATGGATGCATTCATTATTTCTTTATTAATGGTGCCTTTTTCTAGGTATTCAGACCAAAAAGTTACTTCGGGTATTGGTTCCCATGGATTCAATACACAGTATTTTTCAATAAACTTCTGTATTGGCGTTTTATCTTTTGGTGCTTCTTTATGTGAAGCTAATGGATTGTATGAAAAACTACTTTTATTTATATGAATAATGTCTTTAGCGGGGAGTTCGCCTTTACGCACTTCTAATGAGAAAATTAGGCATAGCCTTAAGATCTTTTTTACTAGCTCAGGTATTGATGTCGCTTTTTCGGGAAGTACTTTGTATATGCGTTCAAAATCCCATAAAGATTGCTTAAGGATTCTTAGGTTTTTATACCCAGTCAAATCATAAGTTTCTTTAACTAAAACTAATATGCTGTTACCGCTAAGAAACTCTTTTGTTTCTGCATTCGGTACTTTATCAATAAAGTCATTAATAGCACTATCTAAGTCGGGCACTATTAAAAGAGTTTTTCCGATTAATTTTTCCTTAATTTCTTTATAGCTCGCATTATTGACAGCAATGTATAACTGATTATCTTTACTCGTATCGATTTTTGTTAACTTATCTTCATGGGCAAGAATAATAACTTTATGGCCTTGGTGCTCAACAAAATAATTGATATAGCCCAGTATATTATTTAACTCAAGTTTACAGCGCTCTAAGTCATCAAAAATGAGTATATGTTTATCAACATTGGTTAGATAATCTGGCAAGTTGAGATCAGAGAGACTGGAAGTTATTGAGCCCTCCGAGTTTCCGTCTGAATTTAAATCAATATTGATAGTTGTTTTTAGTAGGCCTTTAAATATTTTCCCTGCAATTACCGCACCCTTTGAAGAAAGTTTTGGATGCAATTGTCTAAAAAATTCATCTTCGATTTCAGTAAAAGAAGTGATCCCATAAAGGCTCACATAAATGATTTTTAGATCATTTTCTTCGATAAATTTTTTTATAAACCATGTTTTACCAGAGCCCCATTCACCATTTAGCAGCACTGCAAATTCAGGTGCATTATCCATTGCACAGTAATAATCAAGGTATTCTGTAACATGTTGATTGGGATGACTCATATTGTTTATCTCTATTTAAGTTAAATCTTCTTCACCCCAAACACGAGCGAGAGTTGCCTGAATCTTTTTTTCGAAGTGAGTGATGAGTTCACGGTTAGCCACAACCAGTGCTTGTTCGGCTTCGATCTCGGCGACGATTGATTGTTGAATATCAAGTGAGGGTAAAGGAATTTCTGTCGAAAACAATTGTGAACGATTAATTTTTGGAATGCTGGCACGTTCATAGTAACCTCTTATATTTTCGTTAAATCTTCCTGAAAGCATATAGGTTGCTAGATAGGTAATCAGCACTTTGGTATTATCAGGAATCAATGGATACATGTCCGAACTACAATAACCATGTAAGTTAACAACAGTCAATTTGTTCAGGTACGGTCGAATTTTACTATAGAGTAACCTTTCTCCAGAAAAACCATAAACTGGCCCATTTACACGTTGATTTTGGGCGGAATCAACTTTAAGTAACTTACCTGTATTTGTTTCTATACTATCGGCGCCAAAATAAGGTAATTTGACATTTACGTCTGTTTTGATGGACCCACCGATTGAGCATATTTCTCCGAGCGTTACGACAGGCCAATCAGGGTCAATTGATATATGTGGGCGATAGTTATCAAGGACTGCACGGGCGCCATCGATGACTTTCTGGTAACCCTCAATTTCAGCTACGATTTCTTTTTGTATCTCTAGTGGAGGTAGTGGGATTTGAATAGTTTTTAACGTCCCGACTGAGACAAAGTTGAATGATGTCTTACCTGAGAGCCTGATTAGTTCATCTTTAAATCTACTCGAAATAAAAAATAAAAACTTTGGTAGTAATTGATTAGAAAATGCTTTATTTACAACCAGTCCATTAAATTGCTGGTTAGTCGTTAGCTCAATTTCTGTAAAAGCATATTCGCCAACTGAGGCCGTACAGCAAAGTAAAACTGAGTTTTTAGGCAATAGTTTAAGGCTGGATTCTTTTAGACCTACCTCAGTAACAAATTTTTCTGTAACTTTGATGATACGACCATTTTTGCGTATATCTTCAACCGTAAACCAAGGTACATTACCATTCTCCCAATAGCGAGATTCCTGTTTAGAGGGTGTTGCACCGTTTACAATGTCACATATTTCTGAAAGTATATAAGATGGATACACACTACTTTGTACTTTACTTTCTTTATAACGCTCCCCACTCAGATTATATTCACCATTCGCAGCAATTTTTTCTTTCTGCACAATCAAACCTAGTTCAGGTTTTAAATCTGCAACTGCTTGTTGATTACCAATAGCGGTTAAAAACGCTGCTAATTCACACTTAACTTGACTGAGTTGTTCACCTGTTTGGGCACGTCGTTGCGCTCCCAACCCAAAGCCATCATTCTCAATCTTAAAAAAGGCCACACGGTCACTGTGTTTAGCCAGTGATTTATCTAAGATTAAAACAGAGGTCTTAACACCAGAGTAGGGCTGAAATACGCCGGCTGGTAAAGAAATAACAGCGACCAATGAAGTGTCCACCAGCATTTTGCGTAAGGCTTTATAAGCCGTTTGGCTCTGAAAGATAATGCCTTCGGGCACAATAATGCCGGCTCTGCCGGTGGGCGTTAGATGTTCGGCGATGTAATCAACAAACAAGACCTCACTGCGTTTGGCCTGAATAGAAAAACGCTTGTGCGGTTTAATGCCACCTGTAGGTGACATGAACGGAGGGTTGGCAAAAATGACATCAAAGTACTCATCCCAGCGTTCTTCGCTGGTTAGGGTGTCATATTCAAATATGTGTGGGTCATTAAAGCCATGGAGATACAAATTGACTAAGGACATGCGCACCATATCTGGTGAAATATCATAGCCTTTGATATTGCCTGCGATTTGTTTGCGCTCATCGGGGGTGAGTAAATCACCTTTGTAATGCAACGGGCTGTCAGCGGTTAATAATTCTAGCGGGGTATTGTTGTCTACGTTCAGTTGAGCTGTTTCTGGCTGGTAATCACTGGAGTTGTGTTTAAGTACATGTTTATACGCCGAGATTAAAAAGCCCGCAGTACCGCAGGCGGTATCGCCCATAGTTTCATTTTTCTTAGGGTTTAAGATGTCTACGATAAAGTCGATGATATGCCGTGGTGTACGAAACTGTCCGGCATCGCCTTGGCTACCCAGTATTGAGAGCAAATATTCATACGCATCTCCCAAGCGTTCTGAATGATCGTAGTTAAATTCATCAATAATCTTTAGAAAGCTTTTGAGCGTTTCGGGGTCACGATAGGGTAAATAAGCATTTTTAAAAATGTCCCTAAAGAGTGGGGGGATGCCGCTGTTTTGGGGCATCGTGGCAATACCTTCACTGTAAAGCCCTATTAATTCATGACCACCCATACCGGCACTCATTAATTTAGCCCAACCGTAACGGGCAAAATCACCGGTAAAGAATTTACGTTTGCCTCCTAATTCTTCGGCTTCGGCATCCATGTCATCCATGAATTTGTAGATCATGGCGATAGTAATTTGTTCAACTTGCGATTTAGGGTCGGGCACTTTACCCACTAAAATGTTGCGGGCTGTATCAATACGTTGTTTGGTGGCGCTGTCTAGCATGGTATTCCTTTATGCGGCAAATTGGTTTAAGGGCACGTAGTCCTTAATATAATTGGGTATTAATGTTCGATAGTCTTCTGGTACCGCTCTAAGATCGCGTGTAGTAAAGACGGGATTGGTGGCTAGTTCGGTGTATTCTTTATTTTCTATGATATAGCGAATCTGATCACTGCTGGCGTATGCCTTAAAGAAGTTTTTGAGTGCGGGTATGCTTTCTAATTCTTGGGGTTTATAGTCGGCTACAAACTTTGAGAATTCTTCTTCTAGTAACTCATCTTTAGATTTAAAGTGCGGAATGAGGCCAAATATTTTCTCAAGAATCTCGCGTAAACTTAAGCGTCTATCCACGGCCGCGGCTTTGCGGAGTTTGTCTAGGGTATAAAATTCATTAGGTTTGTCGAAAATCTCTTGATTTACATAATCAATCACGCGATCCCATTGTCCGGCTTCTATGGCTTCAACAATGGTTTTATTCTCACGGATGCTTTCTTCAAAGCGCTGATAGAACATCCGATCAATTTTCATTCCTTCATAGCCCACGGCTTCTTCTTTGATAGAGTCGAGTATATCGGCGCCTAAATGGGAGTGTGTTTTACCTGGCGGTGGTGGCGGTAAACCGCTGCCGTCGCTTGTGCCGTTCCCTTTGGGTAGCGCTAAGATTTCATCGTAGTTAAAGGTTTCCTCGAAATACTCACAATTAGCGAAAAAATCAAATAACTTAAACGCGGTCTTTTGCGGCTGAGCGATGCTGTCTTTAATAGCGTTATCAAACAGCTGGCCTAAGAAATTATGCTTACGCGTACCGCGGCCTTTGATCTGGATAAAATCAGTGGGCGAAAAGATGGGTCTAAAAAGACCTAAGTTTAATAAATCAGGGCAATCATAGCCGGTGGTCATCATGCCTACGGTGACACAAATTCTGGCTTTACTGGTTTTGTAACTGGGTAAAAAGTTGGCTGAGCCTAATAAATTGTTGTTGGTAAAGTTGATTGTATATTGTTGGGCTTGGGGTATTAAGGAAGTGACTTGTACGGCAAAATTCGATTGGTATCGCCCCGGAAACATACGATCGGCCATTTCATTTAGGATTTGCACCAGTTTAGTCGCATGATTTTGGCTGACGGCAAAGACGATAGATTTACCGATTTCACCACTGATCGGGTCACGCATGGCATGTTCTAAGAATAGCTTACAGAACAGTTGATTAGTGCCTTCTGAAAAGAAGCGTTTTTCAAATTCTTTTTGTTTAAAGGTTTCTTTTTGGTCGCCGCCTTGATCATCTTTAAACTCGACCACAAAGCCGTCTTTTGACAATAATTGTGTGGTGATGTCACTGCGGGCATCTATGATGGTGGGGTTGATTAAAAAGCCATCTTTAACACCATCTAATAAGGAATAGCGGAAAGTGGGTTGGCCATCTTCACAACCAAAAGTGCGATAGGTATCCAATAATAAGCGTTGTTCGTATTCACGCGGTTCTTTGCTAGGTGGTTTATCTTTATCAAATTTTTTAAGGTAATCGCGGGGTGTCGCGGTTAAGCCTAATTTGTAGCCAATAAAGTAGTCAAATACAGCGCGAGCGTTGCCACTGATGGAGCGGTGGGCTTCATCTGAGATGACTAAATCAAAATCTGTTGGTGAAAATAAGCGTTGGTATTTATTATTAAAGAGTAACGATTGCACCGTAGTGACCACGATTTCTGCATGGCGCCAGTCGTCTCTATTTTCTTTGTAAATGACAGTTTTATAGTCGTTGGCGAGCACTTTACCAAAGGCTTTACTGGCTTGATCTTCTAATTCTAAGCGATCTACCAAGAATAACACCCGTCTGGCATTGGCGGTGCGTAAGAACAATTTAATAATCGCAGCTGAGGTCAGTGTTTTACCGGTGCCGGTGGCCATCTCAAATAGAAAGCGATCTTTCCCTTCTTTAACGGCATTTTGTAAGGCGATCATAGCCTTTTTTTGATATGGCCTTAGAAAGCGGAGGCCGGTGGTGTTGATATAGTCGTCGCGTTCTGTGGGGTTTTTCCACGCGGCATCATCTGCATAATTGGGTTTTTGGGTGCGGGCGACATAATCATCGCTAATCACTTCGTCTATTAAGCGTTTGGGATCGGGGACACTTTTTTGATAGCCCATCACGGAGCTGGGGCTGGGAAAGGCTGTAATGATGTAGGGGTTGCCGCGCTCTAAGTCCCAGAAATAGTGTAGATTACCGTTGGATAAAATCACAAAACGACAGTTCTGAGATTTAGCATATTTACGGGCTTGTTCTTTACCAATTAAGGGATTTTTGTTTTCGGCTTTTGCTTCTAAGACAATAAACGGAAAGCCTTTTTCGTTAAGTAGTAGAAAATCAATGAAGCCTTTTGATGATTTCTCAAAATCTTGACCGAGTGCGTCTAGGTCTTGGGTTTTGATGGTAATGCTGGGTTCTAGTTGAATGTTGGCCGGTTGATTGCCCTCTGCGAAAAATCGCCAGCCTGCGTTTTCTAGTAGTTTATTAATCTTAATGCGGGCAGTGGCTTCTTTGGCTAACATTGATTGATTCGTATGCAGAGAGTAGATATTTTTAGGCCATTGTCTTGGCCGTATGTGTTTCACCGGTTAAGTGATTCAGGTGCAATATTAGCTTATATGATGGGAAAGGAGTTAATTATTTTATTAGCTTTGCTAATGATTAGAGTGAGGGTGAGTTGTACAAATGATTTGATATGTTTAAACTAACGTTTAAATGTTTGCTATTTGAGGTATTGATGATGACTGAAGTTGTATTAGATATAAAACAGTGGGGTAATAATTTAGGAGTGCGCATACCGGTTGCCGTCGCTCGTGAAGCTCATCTAAAAGCTCACCAAAGTGTACGCTTAACTGTTGTCGAAGGTCAGATTATTATTTCACCTATAGTGAATAAACCATTAACTTTGGAACAACGATTAGCCGCTTTTGATCCTAAACGTCATGGTGGTGAAGCCATGATAGCAAAGGAAAGATTAGGCGCAGAGCAATGGTAAAAAAAACCAGCGTTTGGTTACCTGACCGTCAAGATATTATCTGGATTGATTGCAACCCGCAAATTGGAAAAGAAATGAGAGATGTTCATCCTTTTTTGGTGTTATCACCACAAAGTTTTAATGATAAAACCTCTTTGGTTATTGGTTTACCCATGACTACGGCGGCTTACAATGCCGATAATCCTTTTGCTGTTGCCGTTGGTAAAGCCACGGGGCGTAAACTTGAAAAGACCAGTTACGTACTTTGTCATCAACCTAAATCTTTTGATTGGCGAATGCGTGATGCAAAACAACATCCGTTAGGAAAACTGCTTGATGGTTTTTTTATTGAAGTTTGTGAGCAACTTAATCAAATTATTCAGCTTGTTTAAAAATTGCCCCAAGTGCTACCAATTTACTTTAATGTAGTTTAAATCTAAGCGTTATATTGCATGTCTATTGTATTAAATGAGTACAATAGCTTTAGTGGGTAAATGGATTATATGGGGTATATATGGCTTATTCAATTGAGTGGATAGATCAGTGTAACGGCCAAAAAAAACAAGCGCAGATACCTACCCCGGCGGGTTTATTGTCTGTCGGCTTATGTGATGATGTGATTTGTTATGCCACGTGGGAAGCTATAGAGTCTATTAATGAGTCAGTCGATCCGGCATTATTATTGTCATCATTAGAAATTAATCATACGCAAGACACCCTGCCCATTAAGCTTTTAAGGCAAGGAACTTTGTTTCAACATAGTGTGTGGGCAGAAATGGCTAATATTCCTTGGGGCCATACACTTACTTATTCCGAGATTGCTCATAAGATTAGCTCTGCACCCAGAGCAGTCGGTAATGCTTGTCGGGCTAATCCTTATCCGTGGTTAATCCCGTGTCATCGTGTCGTCGCTGTTTCTGGCTTAGGCGGTTATAGTGGCCAAACTGTGGGTCCTCTAATGGCCATTAAAGAAAAATTATTATCTTATGAGTCCGCGACAAAATCATGAATTCCAGTGCGTTAATTGAACAATTTCTTGATGCTGTATGGGTAGAGCAGGGCTTAAGCGAGAATACCTTATCGGCTTATAGCAGTGATTTAAGAATTTATACTCAATGGTTGGGAGAAAAGGACATGTTGGCCGTTGATACGGGTGATATTTCGGCATTTTTAGCTAATCGTTATCAAGAAGGTTTAAGTAGCCGAACCGCTGCACGCATTTTATCCAGTTTGCGGCGTTTTTATGGTTATTACATTCGTGAGAGTAAAATCACTAAAGATCCCACAGCTTTAATAGAAGCACCCCATATCGGTCGTTTACTGCCCGTTCCGTTCTCAGAGCATGATGTCGAATTATTATTAGATGCCCCAGAAGTTACCAATCTACAGGGTTGTCGAGATAAGGCAATGTTAGAAATGTTGTATGCCACTGGTTTACGGGTCTCTGAGTTGGTTGGTTTAAAGTTCTCCCAAATTAGCTTTAGACAAGGTGTGGTCAGAATAATCGGTAAGGGCAATAAAGAGCGATTGGTCCCCGTTGGTGAAGAGGCCATGGCCTGTTTAGAAACCTATATTAATCAGGCCAGAGAAGGTCTTTTGAGTAACCAGCAATCGGATTATTTATTTGTCACAAATCGTGCAGATGGCATGACAAGGCAGGCGTTTTGGCATATTATCAAACGACATGCGAAAAAAGCAGGTATTAATAAGGAGATTTCTCCACATACTTTGCGGCATGCGTTTGCGACCCATTTATTAAATCATGGCGCAGATTTGCGGGTAGTGCAGTTGTTATTAGGTCATTCTGATCTATCCACCACCCAAATTTATACGCATATTGCGCGGGAGCGCTTAAAAGAAATACATTTAAAATTTCATCCTAGAGGATAGTTAATATGACACAAAATGTTCATCCCACCGCTTACATTGCCTCTGATGTGGTGTTAGGCGACCATCTTACTGTGGGGCCTTTTGCTGTGATTGAGAGTGGTGCTGTTATTGGCGCACATTGTCAGATTGGTGCCCATGCTGTGGTGCATGGGCATGTTAAAATGGGTGAGGGTAATGTGTTACA
>CAIXDX010000268.1 GCA_903918335.1 uncultured Methylococcaceae bacterium
CTTATCTAAATCAGAAAATAACACATTCAGCTCAGAGCCAGGCATAGGTAAACTAACAATTTCACAACCCGAAAAATGTCGAAAATGATCAGGTTGATCCTCCCAATCTATAGATTCTGGACCCTTTGCATAACGCGCTAAAGTATGTTTCGTACGATGATGGTAATTTAAAACAACTTCAATTTCTTTATTCATAAGCCCTTATGATATCCCCTAAAACACACATTAATATGGTTAGACTCTAACACTTATTGTAAAGAAGGCGGTGTTACTAATTTAGGTTCAACAATTAAATCATCTACCCAACACCCGACTGGGTTCCCCAATTTCATGTCTTTATCTTCAAAACGGACCAAAAATACAGTACGACTGGGATCTTCTTCAACATGACCAATTAAAGTAATAACCCCCCGAGTGCCCGCCTCAGCTAACACATCACCCTCCGAGCCTCCTGGGATAGATCCATCATCAGCAATCAATTTTGATGCATAAACTACGTCACCTATATCTAAATCTTCTACGTTCATTTGAAATCCTCTTAGTTTTGTAGCAAAGCTTACATTGTTAGCACTGTATGTCAGAAAAACATCTGCCTTTAAATCACCCTTAAACCAAAATTTTTTAATTAAAACGCTAACAAACAAGCAATTAGGAAAAATTAAATAAATGGCATATAGGTTGCTATTAGTAATAACAAGAACGATGCCACCCAGTCAGGAGAATACAAAATGATTACATTAACAGACAAAGCAGTTAACGCAGTTGGTCGATTTATAGCGGGATCTGAAATGCCCACAGCGGGTCTCAGAATTGAAGTCACTGATGGTGGATGCTCTGGTTATCAATACGGATTAAAGCTTGAAGGAACGCCAGCAGAGGTAGATACCGTTATTGAATGTGGCGACGTAAAAGTGTTTATTGATCCCGTTAGTTTACCCATGCTAGACGGCATGTCCATAGACTTTCTAGACAGTATAGAAGGCTCCGGCTTCAAATTTACCAATCCAAATGCTGTAAAAAGTTGTGCTTGCGGCACCTCTTTTAACACTAACTCCGAAGGAACAGGTACAAAAACCTGTTCTTAACCGCCAAACATTTAAGCCGAGGAAAGATTCATGTGGGACTATTCAGACAAAGTTAAAGAACACTTTTTTAATCCAAAAAATGCCGGTGCAGTCGCTGATGCAAATGCGACGGGCGAAGTGGGCTCCATCAGTTGTGGGGACGCCTTAAGACTGACGCTTAAGGTAGATGATGATACAGAAGTGATTCTAGAAGCAGGTTTTCAAACATTCGGCTGTGGTTCTGCGATTGCCTCTTCTTCTGTATTAACAGAAATTATTATCGGCATGACAATTGATGAAGCCTTAAAAGTGACAAACCAAGATATCGCAGCACAATTAGAAGGCTTACCACCCGAAAAAATGCATTGTTCTGTTATGGGTCGAGAAGCTTTACAAGCAGCTATTGCAAATTACCGCGGTGAAGTTTGGAAAGATGATCATGAAGAAGGCGCCTTAATCTGTAAATGTTTTGCAATTGACGCTGTGATGATTGAAGAAATGGTTTGGGCTAACAAATTACGTACGGTTGAAGATGTAACCAACTTTACTAAAGCCGGGGGCGGATGTGCCGCATGCCATGAAGATATTGAAGCTATTTTAGAAAAGGTATTAGCGGAAAAAGGTGAAAAATTTGATCCCACTGCGGCACCCATTGCGCAACCAGAAAAAATAACGGCTGTTAAAGGCCCAATGACTAACTTACAACGCATCAAGAAAATTGAAGAAGTTTTAGAATCTTTAAGACCGTCTTTATTAGCGGACGGTGGAGATGTAGAGTTAGTTGAAGTGATTGGTAATACGGCTTATGTCAATATGACAGGTGCTTGTAACGGTTGCCAAATGGCAGCAATGACAATTGCGGGCATTCAACAACGTTTAATGGAAGTAATGGGCGAGTTTATTAAAGTAGTCCCCGCTTCAGAAATGAGCAAACTTGCACAGATTGAGGTGGCGTAATGGCTGATATCTATTTAGACAATAATGCCACCACTAAAG
>CAIXDX010000269.1 GCA_903918335.1 uncultured Methylococcaceae bacterium
AGTACAACACAAGAAGGAATTAAGGTTCACAAAACAGCGGCCCCGGAATATATTGAAGCCACTAAACGACTCTTTGCCAAAGGCCTAGTGACACAAGAAGACGGCGGGTATTTAACCAGCCTAGGACATGAAGCCGCAGAACAAGCGCAAACGGTCCTGAATCTACTGGGTCAACCTTAAGTAGAACTTCATAAAGTCTTAGCCGATAAAAAAGGGCTTGGCGAATAAATCGCCAAGCCCTTTTTTGATATCGCTAAGTGTTGGTGTGTTTATGCAACTAAAGTGATGGATGCCTTGATTTTCTTCATTGCATTTTGTTCTAACTGCCTAATTCTCTCTGCTGAAACATTATATTTTGCAGCTAACTCATGTAATGTTGCCTTATCTTCTGCCAACCAACGACTGGTTAAAATATCAATGCTACGCGCATCTAATTTTGCCATTGCTTCAGATAACAGATCTTGACCATGATCTTCCCAATCTGCATTTTCTAGCAAATCAGAAGGATCAGCCCCATATTGTTCTAAATAATTAGCGGGATAAAAACCCGTTTCTTCAGAAGATTCATCTGTCGGCATATCAAAAGACATGTCATGACTACTTAAACGTTTCTCCATTTCATAAACATCACTCAAATCAACATTCAAGTTTTCTGCTATTGCCATAGCTTCTGCATTAGACAACCAACCCAAATCTTGTTTTGATTTACGTAAATTAAAAAACAATTTACGTTGTGCTTTAGTCGTAGCAATCTTAACAATACCCCAGTTTTTGATCACATACTCATGAATTTCCGCTTTAATCCAATGCACAGCAAACGACACCAATCGCACACCAACATCAGGATCAAATCGCTTAACTGCCTTCATCAATCCAATATTACCCTCTTGAATAATATCAGGCATTGATAAACCATAACCGCTATAACCTCTGGCAACATGAACCACAAATCTCAAATTGGTCATGACCAATTCTCTTGCTGCGTTTAAATCGCCTTCATCTCTGTACCTAAGCGTTAACTCACGCTCTTCTTCAACCGTTAACCGGGGCATTGATCTTACTAAATTCAAATAAGCATCAAATGTTCCAACCGATAAGTTAACGGGTAATGCTAATGTGTTAGTCATACAACCTCCAAGTAAAAACCTTTTTTGCGATTTTAGCACTCTCTAACAAAGAGTGCTAATAATTTTTATTATAGTTTTTTACTAAGACTTAGCAGACTTAAGCTCATAAAATAAAACGACCCAAGCCCCCAACACTCCCATCAGAGAAGAGGTACTGATTAAAAACAACGTTTCGGTAAAATCCAAAAATAATAAATGCATAGTGCCATCATACAGCCCCGATAATCGCTCAACTGACCCTCTTAAAATTAACATTAAAATGGTAACGATAAACCAAGCACTAACACCAGAGATAAAACCCATCCAAAAACCCGTATATAAAAAAGGCCGGCGAATGAATGCATTTGTAGCCCCTACTAATTTAGAGATAACCACTTCAGCGCGGCGACTATAAAATTCTAAGCGGACTGTATTACCAATAATAAATAAAACTGCCGCCGCTAATAAACTATTTAACAATGATGCAAAGACCTGCGCTACATCAACGATAGCTTGCAACCGATCGACCCATTGCAAATCAAATTGGGCAAAATCCACTTCTGGCAATTGTTTAAAGCCTTTTAATAAGTCATCTAAGCCTTGCTTTACATACAAGCTATTTTTTGGCAATACCTGCAGTACGATAGGCAATGGATTCTTTTTTATAGCATTAATGGCATCACCAAAACCGCTGTACTCTTTAAACTCCTCTAAAGCCTGCTCCTTAGTGATTAACTTAACGCTCTGCACATTCTGGTTAGAGCGAATATTTTCAACCATTTTTTTAGCGTGCGCGTCAGAGACTTCTTCTTTAAGAAACAGAGAGATTTGATTACTGGTTTCTATACTACCTGTTAACTGATGAATATTAGCAACGACAATATAAAAACAACTAGCTAATGAAATGGCTATTGCTAAGACAGCAATAGTCATAATAGAACTGAACGGCGAAGCAATCATGCGGGCTAAACTTGAAAATAATGCATGTATATGCAAGTCTCTATAGGCAATCACTTTATCGTTAAAAGTGCCACCCGCTTCAGAGGTTTGTTTATGTTCCTGCTTAACAGGTTTAATCGGCGGATCTTTTTTAATACGATTCTTATTAACGCGCTTCATATATTAACTCTGCACTAATTGTCCATGATCTAGCTTTAATACACGGTTATCCATTTGAGAAATTAAAGAAATATCATGTGTTGCAATTAATATCGTTACACCTACCTGTTGAAATTGGCGAAATAAATTCATAATTTCTGCAGACAAGTCCGGATCTAAATTACCGGTAGGTTCATCGGCAATAATGACGGGGGGTTTATTAACTACGGCTCGTGCTATACCCACTCTCTGTTGCTCTCCCCCTGACAGGGCTAATGGGTACTTTTTTTCTTTACCTTGCAAACCCACTTTTTCTAAAGCAGCTCTCACCCGCCGACTGACTTCTTGATGCCCATATCCTGCAATTATTAAAGGCAAGGCGACATTATCAAAAACTGTTCTATCATGTAGCAACTTATAATCTTGATAGATAAAGCCCATTTTCCTTCGAATAAAAGGTAGTTGGCTTTCTTTAACTAGACCAATATCTTCTCCATCAACAATAATTTGTCCGCGACTGCAGCGTTCCATTGCAGCAATCAAACGTAATAAAGTACTTTTCCCTGCACCTGAATGCCCAGTAAGAAAAGCCATTTCACCCCGCTTAATTTCAAAACTGACATTTCGCAAGACATCGCCAGTTTCTTCGTACCGCTTAGTGACATTAGAAAAAGCAATCATAGGTCTAATCTTTTACAAATAAGGCATCAACAAAAAGTTCTGCGTCAAAATCTTGTAAATCATCAATACCTTCACCGATTCCTATAAATCGAATCGGCGTACCCGTATGCTTAGCCAAGGCAAATATAACCCCACCTTTCGCAGTACCATCTAACTTAGTTAATACTAGTCCTGTTAAAGATACCGTTTCATTAAATAACTTTGCTTGAGAAAGTGCGTTCTGACCAGTACCCGCATCAAGGACTAATAACACTTCGTGAGGCGCCGCCTCATCAATTTTTCCCATAATCCGCTTAATTTTCTTTAACTCTTCCATCAAGTTGGATTTAGTATGTAAACGCCCTGCGGTATCAGCAATTAAAACATCAATCCCTTTTGCCTTTGCTGATTGTAGGCCATCAAAAATCACTGAAGCCGAGTCTGCACCTGTATGTTGCGCAACGACAGGAATATTATTACGTTCACCCCAAACCTGTAATTGCTCAACCGCGGCCGCTCTAAACGTATCACCCGCGGCCAACATAACACTATGACCTTGTGCTTGTAAGCGTTTAGCTAACTTACCAATAGTTGTTGTCTTACCTGCACCATTAACACCAACCACCAAGATAACAAAGGGATCATCTTGTTGAGGTATTTGTAATGGCTGACTACAAGGTTTTAATATTCTATATAATTCTTCTTTTAAAGCCTTAGCTACAGCTTCACCATCTTTTAATTCATGACGCTCAAGATTATTTGTTAAATGTCTGATAATTTCTGTTGTGGCATCAATACCCACATCAGCCATTAACAGATTAGCTTCTATTTCTTCTAGAAATTCATCGTTAATATCTTTGGAGCCTAAAGGCAAACTAGATAAAATCCCACTTAATCCTGTGCGTGTTCTTTTTAACTGTGATTTAAGTCTAAGATATAAAGACTCAGGTAACGGCTCTACATAGTCTTCATATTCAGCATCTTCCGGTGAGATCGTTTTCGCAACTTCCGTGCTAACTGGCTGAGTAACTACTTTTGCTTCTTGCTGAATAGCAACCCGACTAGTATTGCGAGCATAAAAACTTATCGCTATAAGTGGTAGCATCATTATTGCAGCAAGCAGATGATGCACTATACCTATCCATAAAGGTAGGTTATGCTTAACTGCGATTATTTCTAAAGCGATCAGTACGAACATCAGAAAACCAAGCACAAGACCTGACTTTTTAACTTTTTGAGGTGCCGTGCTGGATGTAGCGACAAACATGACGGCACTCAGCAAAACAAATATAACTATTGTAAATACTCTATGTAGCCAATTAACTGCGACCTGAGCATCATAAGAAATAATGCCGTTATATTGATTAATCAATCCTCTAAATACATCAAGACCGCTAACAAAATCTGCTTCTGGAACCCATTGACCGTTACATTGTGGAAAACCCACACAAGCCAGACCGGCGTGATTAGCACTCACCCAAATACCTAAAGCAATTTGAGTTAGTAAAAAAAACATTGAAACTTGACTCAAAGTGGCTGCAAAAGTTTTGCCATTATTTGTAGCATCTGTATCTGCCGTAATACCTGCGAGCAAATAGGTACTATAAAGCCCCCAGAAAGTAAACAAACCCAGTAAAACATGTAGAGTAACTATAATGGGATAGCTGATTAAATTACCAGCCCAATATCCTAGTGCAGCTTGTAATACCACCAGAACAAGGACGAACGAAGTGTTTAAAACCAATTTTGTATTATTGCTTTTTTGGCGCCATGAAAATACGCTTAATAATAAAACGGTTAATCCCAAAGTAGCCGTTACATAATCGTGGACCTGACCCTTTAATAATTGAATCAAGTTTTGATCAATCAGATTAGTATAAACATCACTTATCCGAATAACTGATCCTAATACGACAATAATTGCTGTTAAAACAACGCTGAACAGTGTTAACTTTCTGAACATCCTCTACTCGCTAGCCAATTTGTGAAATTCTAAGTAAATGCATCAGATCATCTTTAACCTTGTAAGTATTAAAGCCTGAGTCGTATTGCATCATTAAATTACCTAATGGATCTATTAAAAAAAGCATCCCATCAAGGACTGGGCCTTTATTAAACTCCGCTATTTTTTTTAATACTTCTGCACTCAACTGCACTCTAATTAAATCTGAATTAAGTGCAACATCCCTATTCTCATTTTCTATCAATTTATCGACTAATGAAGATTCCAATTTATTTTCTTCATGCAATAAATGGGTATAAAGTATTTTACTTTCATTATCTTCGAGACGGTTTAAACGCCATAATATAGTATCTTTTAACCACCATTGCTCAGCAACATCATCACTAAGGTTCTTATATAGCACGACAACTCGGCGCGTCCTTGGCAATTCTTTGTTTAACATCAGCCTAAGTTGCTTAGTCTTAAGCAAGGCTTCAAGACAAACCTCATTGCAACCCGCATTAGGTATTACATTAACAATTAACCAATGCCCATGTAATTCTTTAATATTATCTTTAGAAAAAGCATCAAAGCCCGTAATATCTTGATCTGAAATTGTAATAGGTGGCACAACCAAGTGACCTTTATTTGTAGTACCCTTAACTAAGGTTGGATTCTCCTTAAGTCCCCAAGCAATTAAGAAAGGGATAATAGTCATAGCAAAAATAGCGACTATCAATACTTGATTTTTCTTCTGTTGCTTATTCATCTTTACTTTTCTTACTATACCAAAAAAATAACACCGTTAAAGTGAACGCCAAAGCAAACCACTGCATAGCATAGGCAATATGTTGCTCTGGCAACATAATTTTACTTACCTGCCATTCTCTCTTATACCCTTCAGGCAATTCTTTATCTAATTCAACTTGAAATGTGAATAAGGTATAACCCAGCTTTTTAGCCAAGATGGCAGTATCCACAACTTGCATTACAGATGGCCATCCTGAGCTCGGCTGCTCAGCTCCGACTAATTTAATACCCACACTAGGAAAGCTATTGATTCTCCCTGTTACGTCAATAGGGTTAGTCGATAATTGCAAATCAGGCAGAATCTGTCTATTTGCAGTTAAAGGCACCCACCCCCTATTAACTAATACTGCTCGAGATCCATCTGTCAAAATAAAGGGAGTTAAAACTAAATATCCTACTTTACCTGAACTCATCTGATTATCAATTAATAATTGATGAGCTTCATCATAATGCCCATTGAGCTTCACTTTTTTAAATTTTAAAACATCAATATTATCTACAGTACCATCAGACAAACTCACTATTTCTGCAGAAGACATACTTTGTTCACGCTGTTCCAATAGAATACGTTTCTGATCTGCACGACCTAATTGCCATAAACCTAATGCAATTAATAATGGCAAAACACATAAGTAAATAACTGTCGGTGTTCTTTTAAAGTTCATTTTTTCATCACATTAATAATCGGCGTTTTCTCTTTAATCTATTGGCACAGATGCATTAATAAACGAAAATAGGCCATCCTTCAATTCTTATTCGACTTTACCATGATTCTTCAAAGCATCGTCATTATTACCTTTATCCTAATCATTATTAGTTTAGGCTCTGCTCTATTTCATCTTATTAACCATAAATCAGAAGAGCAATCTAAAAAAACAGTAAAGTCACTGACTTTTCGCATTACTCTATCTTTACTCTTGTTTATTTTAATATTCATTACCTTTGCAACTGGCCTTATAAAACCACATGGAATTGGAGCAAACATAAATCGTCCGCATTCGACAGCCTCTGAAACAATCACCCCATAAAAACCTTTGACAAAAAAAAAGCGCCACCCTATATAGGTAGCGCTTTTTAGTGTATTTAGTGCGTTATTTACATTAAGTATACAAATATAAATAATCCCAACCAAACCACGTCAACAAAATGCCAGTACCAAGCTGCTGCTTCAAATGCAAAGTGATTCTCTGGTGAAAAATGTCCTTTTGTACTACGGAACAATACAACACTCAAAATTATCGCACCAACACAAACATGGAAGCCATGAAAGCCAGTTAACATAAAAAATGTTGAACCATATACACCAGAACCTAACGTTAAGCCCATTTCTGTATAAGCTTCATGATATTCAATCGCCTGAAAACAGACAAACAAAAAACCTAAAGCAACAGTAGCCAACAAGCCTTTAATTAATTGATCTCTATTTTTAGCCAATAAGCCATGATGCGCCCAAGTACAAGTGACACCACTGGATAATAAAAGTAAAGTATTGATGAAAGGCAATCCCCATGCACCCATAGGCTCAAATTCACCGCCCACTTTACCTGGACCGTTAGTTGGCCATACCGCATCAAATGCTGGCCAGAGTAATTCTTTTGTCGCACCTTCACCTAACCAAGGTACCGATAAGTTTCTTGTGTACCACAACGTTCCAAAAAACACTGCGAAGAAAACAATTTCAGAAAAAATAAACCACATCATGCCGTGACGGTATGAAATACCCACTTCATGATTATACATACCTGATTCACTTTCTTTTGCTTGTAAAGTAAACCATCCAACTAACATGGCAATAAAAATAGACAGACCAACTATCATCAATGGCTGTCCAATTGAAGAACCGTTTAAATAGTTAGCAAATCCAGCAAGCATAGTCATTAACCCTACCGTACCAATAACTGGCCAAGTCGCTTTATGCGGTATGTAATACGTGCTATTTGTAGACATAAGATTCCCCTTTTAATTATTTACTGATCTTTCAGTATTATCGAAAAATGTGTATGACAATGTAATGGTTTTATATTGTTCAGGTATTTCAGGATTAATAACAAAACGCATTGGCATTGTTTTAGCTTCCTTTGCCTTAAAAGTTTGTTCTGAGAAACAGAAACACTCAATTTTTTCAAAATATTGACTTATAAGGGCGGGTGAAAAACTAGCAATTGCTCTAGCTTTCATTTCTTTATTTGTTTTAT
>CAIXDX010000270.1 GCA_903918335.1 uncultured Methylococcaceae bacterium
CTCGATGCTAACGAGTGCTAGAATTCGGTCATTACTATTTTTGATTCAAATCGGAGGCACAATGAACCATTCTTTAGCTTTGCCGATCAATTTATCGGTCGGAACCGCAAGCCAATACTGTTAACTACGCTACTGTAAAATTCTGGCAAAGTGTCGGTGTAGAACGCATCATTCTATCTAGAGAACTCTCTTTGGATGAAATACAAGAAATTCGCCAACAATGCCCCGATATGGAACTTGAAGTATTCGTCCACGGTGCTTTGTGTATCGCTTATTCAGGTCGATGCTTATTATCAGGATACTTCAACCACCGCGATCCTAACCAAGGCACATGTACTAATTCATGCCGTTGGAAATACGACACATTGCCCGCCCAAGAAAACGCCGAAGGTGATTTATTACCTCAAGGTACTACGTTATCTATGGCTGATATTAGTACTGCTAGCTGCGGTGGTGCAGAACGACATCCGCTTGCAGATGAAGTCTATTTTCTAGAAGAAGAAGGTCGTAAAGGTGAGTTATTGCCCATCATGGAAGATGAAAACGGTACTTACATCATGAACTCCAAAGACTTACGCGCCATCGAACATGTACAACGTTTGGTCGAAATTGGTGTTGATAGCCTTAAAATTGAAGGCCGCACTAAATCTCACTATTACGTAGCGAGAACCGCTCAAACTTACCGCCAAGCTATTGATGATGCCATTCAAGGTAGACCTTTCCAGCCTGAGTTAATCGGTATTTTAGAAAATCTCGCTAACCGAGGCTATACAGACGGCTTCTATCAACGTCATCATACCCATGAGCAACAAAATTACATGACGGGCTATTCAAAAAGTCATCAACAACAATTCTGTGGTGAAATTAAAGAATACGACCCTAAAACAAAACTAGCTCTGATCGATGTTAAAAACAAATTTTCAGTCGGTGATAAAGTAGAACTCATTCTACCTGAAGGCAATCAAGATATTATTATCGAACACATGGAAGACAAATGGGGCAATGCTATGCATGAGGCCTCTGGTGGAGGTTACGAAGTTAAAATTTCGTTGCCAGAAAGCAAAACACCTTATGGTTTATTATCCCGTTATACCGATTAAAACTGTAAAACACACCGAATCCTTGCAATCTAACTTTAATCTTTGAGAATAAATCATGACGTTTACAACTGCTAGTTTATGCGACACTTATTCTAAAACACATCATATACAGATTGCAGAACCACTCTTTATCTCTTATGGCGCAAAAAGCGTTTATTCCGGTCAAATAAGCACGATTAAAACATTTGAAGATAACGTTTTAATCAGCAACATATTACAAGAACTCGGTCAGCAAAGAATCTTAGTCATCGATGGTGGGGGATCTCGACGCTGTGCATTAATTGACGCAAATATAGCTCAAACAGCTATTGCCAATGGATGGGAGGGTATTATTGTTAATGGTTGCATTAGAGATGCCGCCTTAATTGCCAAACTGCCCATCGGTATTCGTGCCATACAAACCCACCCCTTAAAACCCCATAAGCAAGACCACAGTGATAGAGATCAATTAATCAGTTTTGCTGGAGTTAATTTTAAAAAAGATAGTTTTTTGTATGCTGATATGGATGGAATTATCGTATCAGACACAATCTTGAGTTAGAATAATCACACATTAACCTAGTATAGAAGTCAAGATATGCAAATCGTACTCGCTAACCCTCGTGGATTTTGTGCCGGTGTTGACCGTGCCATTGAAATTGTTGATCAA
>CAIXDX010000271.1 GCA_903918335.1 uncultured Methylococcaceae bacterium
GCACCTGTACTTTTAGCTATTGCACACATCGTAAACGCTATGGCGAAATCACTGAATGTGAACCCAGCCGATTTTTAAATGAACTCCCTGCCGAAGATTTAGAGTGGATTAATAAAAACCAACTCGCCCCTGAAGTGATTAAAGAACGCGGTAAAGCTAATCTAGCTAATTTAAAATCGATGTTATCCTGATAATCTCTTCTGTAATTAATTAATATTTAATACTTTTCTTAAATTTGTCATATTAACCTCATCTTAATGCAATATTTCTAGGCTAATTTATAAGCTCCATAAGCCCTAATCGAGACTCTACTAATGTTTGCGTTAAAATTTACTATCAAAAAACAGCAAGCTTTTCTTGCTGCCACTTTAACTCTTGGCTCTGTATTCTATGCAGCAAATACTTTTGCTGCGGAAGATGACGTTATTTTAACTTTTTCTACTGTAGGCGATTCAAGACAAGACCCACAGAATATTGATCCATCAGTTAAAATTAACTCACAAGTGGGTGTTGGTAATTGCCAAGTACCATCAGGTGCAACGGGTTTAACAGCTAATCCTGGCCTTTCTGGCCAAGACTGCAAATGGTTACAAAACACAACCGCTTTGTCACGCATTATTCGTTCCATCCAAGCACAAAAAGCCCAAATGTTATTCTTTAATGGTGACATGATTATGGGTTACGGAAAAGCGGGTGTGCCTGTTACAAGAACATCAAATGGGGTTGGAGAAACAGAAATTACTTCACCGACTGTACCTGATGTTATCAATGCCGATATCATGCAAATCTATAAACAATATGGTTTTTGGAGAGGTATGGTTGCTAACTTAATGGAAACGGGTACTTATCTTGTTCCTGTACCTGGTAATCATGAAACACAATGTAAACGTTGTGGTAAATCAGCTCAAGTTGAAAACGAAAATGCATGGCGTGACAACATGGGTGATTTGATTCTTGATACTGATAGATTCACAAAATTAGTGGGCACTGCTGCAACAAACTACTCTACATACGCATTACCGGCTCTGGGTACTGATGGCATTACTACAGACCAATCACAATTAAGCTATTCATTTGATGTAGGTCAATCACATTTCGCTATCATTAACACTGATGCAGTCGGCAAAGATGGTTATGCACCTACAGCATGGTTAGAAGCCGATTTATCAGCCGCTGAAGGTCGTGGTGCAAAACGTCACTTCGTTTTTGGTCATAAAGCAGCTTACTTCTACCCTTACACGGGCTCTGCTGCGAGTTCTACTTCTTCATTAAATAATAAAAACAGTGTTGCTGCCGCAGTATTCTGGACAACTATTAATAACCATAAAGCCACTTATTTCTGTGGTCATGAGCATATTTACAATGTATCAAGACCTGGATTATTTAACTCTTACCAAGTATTAGTAGGAGCTGGTGGATCACCATTTGAAACATCAGTACCTACGTCCGTCGCTACTGATCGTATGTATTCTTGGGCAACTGTAAAAGTTTACGAAAGTGGTAAAGTAGAAATGAACACTTATGGTTTTGATCCTACCATGACAAATCCAATTGTAAAATTAGAAACTGTTAAATTAACTCATTTTTAATAGTTTAAACACTAACATTACAAATAAAAGCCGCTGGATTTTTTAATTCAGCGGCTTTTTTATGTAAAAACTAACTTGCCCAGAGCATGGTAAAGACAATCTGACTAATTTAAAATCGATACTTTCATAACTAACTAGATAGATTGTGAAATAAGTTTGCATCCTATTTAACGATATATGCTATCTTGCTTTGTACATCTCATCAATGTTGAATCTAACCACCCTATGATTAAGCTATCAACTCTGCTCATTATCATTACCTCACTTGAGGGTTGTGCTCAAATTATGGATCATAATAATCCTGATGAACCGCACGTTTATTTTCAAGATGCTTCTAGTTGCAATGAATCAAGCCAACAATTTCAAAGCATGAATGTGCCAAATGGAATGTCTCAAACTACAATACAAATTCCTTATGGTTTTGACCATATACTTTTCATATTAAGTATTTTCTTATTAAATTCTAACTTAAAATCTGTTGTAATTCAATGCTCATTTTTTACTTTAGCTCATAGTATCACTTTGGGTTTGGCGGCCTGTGGTATTTTATTTCCAAATTCAAATTATATTGAACCATTAATTGCTATTTCAATTCTATTTACTTCAATAGAAAATATAATTCATAAAGAAAAAAATCCCTACCGATTATTAATCCTTTTTGGATTTGGATTAATTCACGGAA
>CAIXDX010000272.1 GCA_903918335.1 uncultured Methylococcaceae bacterium
CTGTCGTTAGTGTCAAAATTAAGACTGCTTTAACTGAATAATACTTTGAGTCCGGCTAATTATGACCGGTAGAATTTCTCGAGAGTTTATTGATGAGCTTTTAGTGCGAGTTGATATAGTTGATTTAATCGATTCGCGCGTGCCTCTAAAAAAAACGGGTAGTAATTATGTTGCTCGTTGTCCTTTTCATACTGAAAAATCTCCTAGTTTTTCTGTAAATCGTAATAAACAGTTTTTTCACTGCTTTGGTTGTGGTGCAAGCGGTAATGCTATCAGCTTTTTGATGGACTTTGGTCATTTAAGTTTTGTTGAAGCGGTTGAGGATCTGGCCGCTTTTGCTGGTGTGGCAGTCCAGATGGATTTGGCTGGAAAAGAGCATATAAAGTCGGCAGAGCAGAGTTTAAAAAAGCTGTATCTTTTGATGGAACAGGTTGCTGGTTATTATGTAGACGAGTTGCGAAAAAATGCTAGTGCAATTAATTATCTAAAATCAAGACAGGTTAAAGGAGAGGTTGCTCGAGATTTTTTGTTAGGTTATGCGCCTGATAAGTGGGATGGGCTTGCAAGTCAATTTGATCAAAAATTATTGATAGATGCTGGCATGCTTGTTGTTAAAGATGATGGCAAAGTCTATGATCGATTTCGTAATAGAATTATGTATCCTATTCGAGATAAGAGGTCTCGTATAGTTGGGTTTGGTGGGCGTGTTTTGGATGATTCGTTGCCAAAATATTTAAACTCTCCTGAGACGCCTCTATTTCATAAGGGTAAAGAGGTTTATGGGTTGTATGAGTTGTTGGCAAAAAATCCAAAGCCGCAGCGAATATTGATTGTTGAAGGTTATATGGATGTTATTGCCTTGGCTCAATATGGCATAAATTATTCTGTTGCAGCATTAGGGACGGCGGCGTCTCATGCTCATTTGGATTTGTTATTTCGCTTTGCATCAGAGTTGGTGTTTTGTTTTGATGGTGATAAGGCAGGGCGAGAGGCGGCTTGGAAAGCGATGGATGCAATGTTTTCGTCATTAAAAGATGGGCGATCATGTCGAATTATGTTATTGCCTGAACAACATGATCCAGATTCTCTTATTCGTTCAGAGGGTGTTGATAGTTTTATTGATAGGGTAGAGAGTGCTCAGGTGTTATCTGATTATTTCTATGAACATGTATCTCGTGGGTTAAATCTCAATGAGATGGAGGCTAGAGCTCAATTAATTGCTAAAGTTAAGCCTTACATAGAGAAGTTGCAAGAAAGTACATTTAAAGAATTGATGTCGGCTAGGCTTAAGGATTTGTCGGGTGTTAAAAAAGTAGCGGCGCTAGAAAATATTAAGTTTAATAAGGAGTTGAGTAATCGAAAGTCGATTGGTCAAGAGATAAACCGGTTATCTTCTTCAAGGGTTGCTATAGCATTACTTTTGCAAAATCCTGGGTTAGCGTATTTAGTTGAAAAGCTAGAGATTGACTGGGCTGGAATAGAGTTTGGGGGTGTGAATTTATTTAAAGACATTCAGCGATTAATTTTGGAAAAGAAGATTTTAAATTCTGCTGTATTGTTAGAGTATTATCGAGACTTGCCTGAAGAGAAAGTAGTGAAGGCCTTGGCAGTATTGGATTTGCATGTTGAAGAGGATAAAATAGATGATGTGTTCTCTGATGCTTTAAATGGATTGTTGAAGCAGGCTCGAGAGGTAGAGATAATGAGGTTGCAAGTAAAGGCGCAAAAAGAGGGTTTAAATAATGAAGAGCAAGCCTTGTTGGTTGATATGTTAGTGGGTAAGTGATTTACTTTTATAATAAGATATAGTAAAATTCTCAGTTGATTGAAGTAGTGCTGGGTAACGCATTTAGTGAGTAAATAATGAATTCAGAACATCAACAGTCTCAGCTTAAACAATTGATTGCTAAAGGCAAAATGCAGGGTTATCTGACTTTTGCTGAAGTGAATGATCACTTGCCAAGTGATATTGTTGATCCTGAGCAGATTGAAGATATAATTGCGATGATCAATGAGATGGGTATTCAGGTGTACGAAAGTGCGCCGGATGAAGACTCTCTCATTACTGATTCAGCAGCCTTGACAACAGATGATGAAGACGCTGAAGAAGTTGCGGCATTAGCTTCTGTTGATAGTGAATTCGGTAGAACAACAGACCCGGTTCGTATGTATATGCGTGAAATGGGATCAGTTGAGTTATTGACCAGAGCTGATGAATTAAAAATAGCTAAGCGAATTGAAGAGGGTCAACAACAACTAGTAAAAGCCATATCAAGATCTTGTTTTGTTGTAGATGATTTCTTAACATCGTTCGATTCTATATCTGATGAAGAAGGTGGTATTAAGTTAGGTGATTTGATTTCTGGGTTTGTTGATTTGAGTGAACCAGAAAATTTAGTCGCTTCATTGCCGTCTATTGATATTGAAGGTGTTGATGTTATTGAAGATGCAGTTGAGGAAGTTGCTGCTGTTGATGAAGAGTTAAAAGGCCTTAACTATGATGAAGTTAAGGAAAAAGTTGAAGAACTAAGAAAACAATTAAAAGTGGCATCAGGGGCCATTAAAAAATACGGATATACTAGTGAAAAAACAGAAGAAGCATTTGAATTGCTTGCTGATTTATTCATGGAGTTTAACTGGACGCCTCAGTATATAAAGAAGTTGACAACAATTATTCCAACTGGCATAGCTGTTGTACGTGAGCAAGAAAGATTTATCCTAGATGTTTTTGTTAAAGAAACAGGGATGTCGCGTAAAGATTTTATTGCTACATTTATAGAAAATGAATCTAATTCTAAATGGTTAGATGGGCATTTAAGTGGTCATACTTATTCAGAAACATTGAAGGGCCGCGAAAAGGAACTAAGAAAAGCGCAAAAGATATTAGCTGATGTTGAAGCTGAATATGGTTTGACTGTTAATGGTTTAAAAGACATTAATAGGCGTATGACTATTAGTGAAGCTAAGGCTAGACGCGCTAAAAAAGAAATGATTGAAGCCAATTTAAGGCTGGTTATTTCGATAGCAAAAAAATACACTAATCGTGGTTTGCAGTTCTTGGATTTAATTCAAGAAGGTAATATTGGTCTTATGAAAGCGGTTGATAAATTTGAATATCGACGTGGTTATAAGTTCTCAACCTATGCAACTTGGTGGATTAGACAGGCAATAACGAGATCAATTGCTGATCAAGCTAGAACAATTCGTATTCCAGTGCATATGATTGAAACAATCAATAAACTGAATAGAATCTCTAGACAAATTTTGCAAGAGTTAGGTAGAGAAGCAACACCTGAAGAGTTAGCTGAGCGTATGGAGATGCCAGAAGATAAGGTGCGAAAGGTTCTTAAGATAGCGAAAGAGCCTATTTCAATGGAAACCCCTATAGGTGATGATGAAGATTCACATTTAGGCGATTTTATTGAAGATGCTAAGGTGCTATCTCCTGTAGAAGCGGCTACAATAGCAGGATTGAGAGAATCAACTCAGAATGTTTTAGCTGGTTTAACTGCAAGGGAAGCAAAAGTTTTGCGTATGCGCTTTGGTATCAATATGAATACCGATCATACGTTAGAAGAAGTTGGTAAGCAGTTTGATGTGACACGTGAAAGAATCCGTCAAATTGAAGCTAAAGCCTTAAGAAAGTTAAGGCACCCATCTAGATCAGAGCAACTAAGATGCTTTTTAGATGGTGAATAAATAGTAAAAGGGCCCTTAGCTCAGTTGGTTAGAGCGTCCGACTCATAATCGGCAGGTCGTAGGTTCAAGTCCTACAGGGCCCACCATTTAAATAATAGGCTGCTTATGCAGCCTTTTGTGTATTCAGCATTTATCATTAATAGTCAGGTGGTGACGTGAGCAATAACTTTAGTTTTACATCAGAATCAGTTTCAGAAGGGCATCCAGATAAAGTAGCGGATCAAATATCAGATGCGGTACTTGATGCGTTATTAGAGCAAGATCCACGTTCACGCGTTGCTTGTGAAACACTGGTTAAAACCGGGATGGTTATTCTTGCCGGTGAAATCACGACAAATGCCTGGGTGGATTTAGAAGCTTTAGTCAGAAAAGTGGTTTGTGATATTGGTTATGACCACGGTGACATTGGTTTCGATGGTCAAAGTTGTGCTGTATTAAATGCGATTGGCAAACAATCAGCCGATATTGCCATGGGCGTTGATGAAGCAGACGACCATGAACAAGGTGCGGGCGACCAAGGCTTAATGTTTGGTTACGCCAGTAACGAAACTGACGTATTAATGCCAGCGCCTATTACCTATTCACATCTTTTAGTTAAACGTCAGGCAGAAGTGCGTAAAAACAATTCATTACCTTGGCTAAGACCGGATGCGAAAAGTCAAATTACCTTCCGCTATGAGAATAACAAACCGGTTGCGATTGATGCGGTGGTCTTGTCTACGCAACATTCACCAGACATCAGTAACAAAGCATTACATGAAGCTGTGATGGATGAAATCATCTTACCGGTATTACCCAAAGAATGGTTACACAAAGACACTAAATATTTTATTAACCCAACCGGCCAATTCATAATCGGTGGTCCCGTAGGTGATTGTGGCTTGACAGGTCGTAAAATCATTGTAGATTCATACGGCGGTATGGCCAGACATGGTGGCGGCGCTTTCTCGGGTAAAGATCCCTCAAAAGTGGATCGTTCAGCAGCCTATATGGCGCGTTATGTGGCAAAGAACATTGTGGCTGCAGGTCTCGCAGAGCGTTGTGAGATTCAAGTGTCTTACGCTATCGGTGTAGCAGAACCTACATCAATTACTGTTGAAACCTTCGGTACCAGCAAATTAAGTGAAGATCGTTTAGTACAAATCGTCAGAGACCACTTCGATTTAAGACCTAAAGGCTTGATCAATCAACTGGGTCTCTTAAAGCCGATTTATCAACCGACAGCGTCTTATGGACATTTTGGCCGTACTGAAGACACCTTTAGCTGGGAAAAAACCGACAAAGTAGACGCTTTACGTGATGCTGCTGGCCTTTAATTAACACTACCAATAGGAAACTCAATGAGCCAACAAGATTACAAAGTTGCAGATATCACCTTAGCGGCATGGGGTCGTAAAGAAATTAATATCGCAGAAACCGAAATGCCAGGCTTAATGGCCTTACGCGCAGAATTCGGACAAGAACAACCGCTTAAAGGTGCACGGATAGCGGGTTGTTTACACATGACGATTCAAACAGCGGTATTGATTGAAACATTGACCGCCTTAGGTGCAGAAGTGCGCTGGTCATCTTGTAATATCTTCTCAACACAAGATCATGCAGCGGCAGCGATTGCTGATGCTGGTATTCCAGTTTTTGCTTGGAAAGGTGAAACAGAAGCAGAAGCCGAGTGGTGTATTGAACAAACCATCGTCGGCACTAACGGCTGGCGTCCGAATATGATTTTGGATGATGGTGGAGACTTAACCACCATGATGCATGATAAATTTCCAGAATTAATGGCTGATGTAAAAGGCCTATCAGAAGAAACCACCACCGGTGTGTTACGTTTATATGAAATGGTCACAAAAGGTACGTTAAAAGTACCTGCGTTTAATGTGAACGACTCAGTGACTAAATCTAAATTTGATAACTTATACGGTTGCCGTGAGTCATTAGTCGACGGCATTAAACGCGCTACTGACGTGATGATCGCTGGTAAAATTGCCGTGGTGTGTGGCTACGGTGACGTCGGTAAAGGTTGTGCACAATCCTTACGGGGCTTAGGCGCAACCGTATGGATCACAGAAATTGATCCTATCTGTGCCTTACAAGCGGCAATGGAAGGTTATCGCGTCGTAACGATGGAAGAAGCGGCACCTTTAGCCAACATCTTTGTCACCGCGACTGGAAACTTCAGCATTATTACGCATGACCACATGGTGGCCATGCGTGATCAAGCCATCGTGTGTAACATTGGTCACTTTGATGCAGAGATTGAAATTGCTTCATTACGTCAATACGAATGGGAAAACATTAAACCGCAAGTGGATCATGTTATCTTTCCAGACGGCAAACGCTTAATCATCTTAGCGGAAGGCCGTTTAGTGAACCTAGGTTGTGCCACAGGCCATCCAAGTTTCGTGATGTCTAACTCGTTCTGTAACCAAGTATTGGCGCAAATCGAGTTATGGAAGAATGCTACCAGCTACGAAAATAAAGTTTATATCTTACCTAAGATCTTAGATGAGAAAGTAGCTAGATCACATTTAGCACAAATTGGTGTTAACCTAACGACGTTAACAGAAGCCCAAGCGAAATACATCAATGTGCCAGTAGCCGGTCCTTATAAAGCGGATCATTACCGTTATTAAAAAACCGGTTGAGACATGAACACGAGCACTATCATCATGATAGTCATCGTGTTTATGTCTCAAGCTATCAGGTTTTTTTAGCTAAGTAATGGGGATTCACTTTATTAAATTGACATCAGTGAGATTAGAATGACATCACAAAAAAACCATCCCCCATTGTTCAGCTTTGAGTTTTACCCGCCTAAGACAGATGAAGGTGTAGTAAGTCTTCAAACGGTTCGCAATCAATTAGCCGCTCTTAAGCCTGAGTTTTTCTCAGTGACCTTTGGTGCTGGCGGATCAACCCGCGATAAAACGTTAGATACCGTCATTGACATTCAATCTAACGGCATCCTAGCGGCTCCGCACTTATCGTGCGTGGGTTCCACCAAAGATAATATTCGAAGCATACTTAAAAGTTATCAAGATAACGATATCTCTAGAATAGTCGCACTACGTGGTGATTTACCTTCAGGAACGTTGTCAGCGGGTGAATTTCGTTATGCCAATGAATTAGTGGATTTTATCAGAGCAGAAACTGGTGACTACTTTCAAATTCATGTGGCGGCTTATCCAGAAGTTCATCCACAAGCTACTAGCGCCGCAGAAGACTTTAAGAACTTTAAGCGTAAAGTAGAAGCCGGCGCGAATGCCGCGATTACGCAGTATTTTTATAATGCCGACGCTTACTTTTATTTTGTAGATTTATGTGAAAAAAATGGCATCGATATTCCTGTGGTACCCGGCATTATGCCGATTACCCAATACGCGCAGTTATTTAGATTCTCAGAAATGTGCGGCGCAGATATTCCACGTTGGTTGAGAAAGCGATTAGAAGGCTTTGGTGATGACAGGACTTCGATTCAAGCATTTGGTGCAGAGTTAGTCACTCAATTATGCCAACGATTACTAGATAATGGTGCTCCTGGACTACATTTTTATACCATGAATCAATCTGCTCCCACATTAGCTATATTGAATAACTTAAAGCTAAAGACAGACCCTTAAAGCAATAGGGTCATTTAGTTTACCGATGACAAATCAAACGTTAGCTTCTCGTGATTTTTCAGTATTGTGGCATCCCTGCTCACAAATGAAAGATCATGAATTTATCCCCGTTATTCCCATAAAAAAAGGCCAAGGTGTTTGGTTAGAAGATTTTGATGGTAATCGGTATTTAGATGCCATTAGTTCATGGTGGGTTAATCTTTTTGGCCACGCAAATCCGCACATTAATGCCGCTTTAAAAGATCAATTAGATAATCTTGAACATGTTATTTTTGCAGGATTTACTCATGAGTCTGCAATAAAATTAGCTGAACAATTAGTCGCTTTATCTCCCCCGGGACTTGGACGGTGTTTTTATGCGGATAATGGCTCTGCCGCCGTAGAAGTCGCATTGAAAATGAGTTTTCATTATTGGCGTAATAAAGGGCAAACCCAGAAAATAAAATTTATTACACTAGAAAATAGTTATCACGGTGAAACTTTAGGTGCTTTAGCGGTAGGTAATGTGGCCTTATATAAGGAAACTTATGCTCCGTTACTGATGGATGTAATAACGGTACCCGGGCCTGATTGTTATAACAGGGAAGTTGGGGAGTCTTGGTTAGAGTATTCAACGCGTCGCTTTGCCTTAATGGAAGCAACGTTAGAACAATACGCAGATGAATGTTGTGCTGTTATCATTGAACCGTTAGTCCAATGTGCAGGCAATATGCGCATGTACGATCCAATTTATTTAAGTCTTCTAAGAGCCGCTTGTGATAAATATAAAGTTCATCTTATCGCCGATGAAATTGCTGTAGGTTTTGGTCGCACGGGTACTCTATTTGCTTGTGAACAAGCCGCCATAACACCAGATTTTATGTGCCTATCTAAAGGGTTAACGGGGGGGTATTTACCTTTATCAGCCGTTTTAACTACGGATAATATATACCAAGCTTTTTATGATGATTATCAAAACCTCACCGCTTTTTTACATTCACATAGTTATACAGGTAATGCCCTAGCTTGTAGAGCAGGCTTAGCTACCTTAGAGATATTTCAACAGCAATCTATTATTGAGAATAATAAACAGTTAGCTATTATAATGGCTAAAGTGGCCATTCGGTTTCATGAACACCCGAATGTTGCAGAAGTCAGGCAAACTGGATTGATATTAGCCATTGAATTAGTTAAAAATAAACACACACGTGAGCCTTTCCCATGGCAGGAACGACGGGGTCAAAAAGTGTATCAATATGCTTTATCCAAAGGTGTTTTGTTACGTCCCTTGGGAAATGTGATTTATTTTATGCCACCCTATATAGTCACTGCAGAACAATTGGAACTGCTTGCTGACGTGGCATGGCAAGGTATTCAAATAGCCGTACATAATTAAAATATGCGCATATCTAGACTTTACACATCTACTGAATTAAATGCTGGAAAACAAATCGAATTAGATGATGAAAACGCGCATTATGTTCGAACTGTATTACGTTTAAAGAAAGACGCTGAGATTATTCTTTTTAATGGTTCTGGCGGCGAGTATCTCGGCAGCATTATCGAAGTAAGTCGACGCGCTGTAGTGATTGATATTAAGCAATGGAATAATCGTAGCGTTGAATCCACATTGTCTGTGCATTTAGGATTGGGTATTTCTCGTGGTGATAGAATGGATTTTTCGGTACAAAAAGTAGTTGAATTGGGTGTTAATGTCATTACGCCTTTAATCACTGAGCGTTGCCAAGTACAGTTTAAAGGGGAGAAAAAATCTCAGCGTTGGGTGCATTGGCAAAAAATTGTCCAACATGCAACCGAACAAAGTGGCCGTACTCAGTTACCTGATTTACTAGAAATTGATAGCTTAAGTACATGGGTAATTCAACAACAAGGCCTGAAAGTATTTTTAGATCCTTATGCAGAACACTCTTTAGCAGATTTGGAACGACCTACTCAAGTCACATTATTAGTGGGGCCTGAAGGTGGTTTTTCTGATGCGGAAAGAACTCTTGCTAAAGCGGCTGGATTTATACCCGTGCGAATGGGCGCACGCATACTTAGAACAGAAACGGCAGCCTTAGCCGCTTTATCGGCAGTGCAAATGCTTTGGGGTGACTTTGGAACAGCGAAGAAATCTGATGATCAATGCATTAATGTGGAGTAAGCAGAATGCGACATATTGGAGACTAGTCGATGAGGTCTAGCTTGACCAATGGCATGTACTATAACGTTGTCTGTCTATTTCGTTATGTGGGTTATGCACTCATACCAGCTTTGGTTTTATTACTGGCTTTATTTGTTGCTACGGTGCTTTCCTATTTCATCGTACATTTTTTAAGTGATGCAGTACCTTTAAGGCAACTCATTTCTAGAATAACTCAAGGCTTGTTAGTGTTGAGTATCTTTCCGTTGTTATCTTATCTAAAGATTAATAAACAAGACTTCGGTTATGCCCCCCTTAGCCTGTTTTTTAAGCAATTAGGTCTAGGATTTGGAATGGGGTTTATTGTTCTTATACCGGTTTTTCTAGTACTGTATTTTTTAAACATTATTGTTATTAATAAAGCTCAGCCTTGGGGTTGGGGCATTATGTCAACAACATTGATTATCAACCTTGGTTTAGCCTTGTTGATTGCCTTAGTCGAAGAGTCACTGTTTAGAGGCTTGTTATGGAGTAGTTTAAGTAAAAAATTACCGGCCATCATGGCAGTAATGCTAAGTGCAATTTATTTTGCTGGCTTACATTTTTTAACAACTAAAACAAATTTACCGACCTCAACATTGACGATATGGAGCGGTTTTGGTTTATGGCCGGAAGCTTTTTCTAATGTGATTAGCTCTAAAAATGCTTCAGGTTTAATCGCATTGTTAATGGTAGGAATATTCTTAGCTTTGTTGAGAACACAATATAGCGTCAGTTTAGGAGTTTGTATTGGTTGTCATTGTTGCTGGGTATGGCAAATTAAAACCTGTAAGAAGTTTTTTTATACTGATTTCAGCTCACCCTATCACGATTGGGTGAGCAGTTATGATGGAATTACAGGCCCCTTAGTCTCTATATGGCTAGCAGTTATTATCTTATTGTATTTTACTTATCGATATCTAGTAGACAAAAGTCGTTTATCTCATTAATCTCTAAAGTTGTCGTACTGTAACGGTGTCTCTAATTTTTCATCGCGTAACATTTGAATCACTTCTTGAAGGTCATCACGTTTTTTACCGGTTACACGCACTTTATCACCATTGATAGCCGCTTGAACTTTTAGTTTTTTGTCTTTAATCAACTTAACGATTTTCTTGGCTGTGGTTGAGTCTAGCCCTTGTTTAAGGGTGATTTCTTGACGCATTAACTTGCCACCGGTCCCTTTAGGATCA
>CAIXDX010000273.1 GCA_903918335.1 uncultured Methylococcaceae bacterium
AATTTCTTGGTATCCTGTCATTGCAGTATTAAATACAACCTCTCCTACAGAACATCCATTGGCGCCTATCGACACCCCGTTAAATACTGTGCCATCTTCTAGCACTAATAATGCAGACTTAGCCAAACACCTTACCTCATATAGACAAAACGGGATGACTACATACGCCTATCCCGTTATAAAAATTCAAACCCTACAACTATACGAAATTATAGCACTTTGGTCATCAAAATTTTCTAAAAATTGCTCGATTTTAGCCATATAAGAGAACATCATGTTCTATAAATTAATGATCAATATGAATCTTTTATTACCTCCACCAATTAACATCCACTAGCGCCTTATACTAGGCAAAATATATAACTCTGGTAAATGTATAACTAGTTTTGAGTAGCCATCACATAGTGTGAAGTTCTTTTTAGTAATTTTTTCTCAACAAAGTGCCATGAAGCAAAGGCCACAGCAATTGTAAGTATAAATACCAAAGAGAAACCAACCCACACATTTGATTTGAATAGATCTAAAAATATTAGAAATTGGATTATTGGAAAGTGGTAAAGATATATGCCATAAGAAATGTCTCCATACTTACCTAAATTTAAACTCCTAAAAGCCATTGTGGACAAGAAGATAACTATTGAGGAGTAGGCAATTGGATCAATCAATAATTTTGCGTAAGGATTCGAAATGGAATAAAGAATAATACAAGATACCAATGCAATCCATTTAATTTTCGATAGTATTTTTTTATTTATAGCAAAAAGTGATCCTAATATAAAATAAGATAATTGCCCTGGAAATTGCAGTGCAATTTCTCCTCCTTTATTACCACTATACACAAATACAAAAAAATAAACCCAAGCTACACTTAGTAGAAAAAAAGTGATGGTTGTTTTAGCCAAACCCAAACGAGTAAAGAGAAAAATTAAGGGGGGCATACAAAAATAAAGCATTACTTCTACCTTGATAGTCCACAGCGACCCATCTAAAGCATGAATTGGATTGTTATCAAACACGAAAGGTAGTGTAGGTTGAATAAAGTTTAAAAATAATGCGTTTGATAAAAAATATTTAAGTGTCTGGGATGCTGTAATGAAATCATAAAAACCAAGTGAAGTTACGCAAGCGCCTATAAACAAACAAATAAAAATTGAAGTTAGGTAAGCAGGATATATGCGACGAAATCTTTTTTCTGCATATTCAAATAAGCTATTGCTTGTCAGATAACTTTTTGTGACAAGAAATCCACTAATAGCGAAAAACCCTTTAACAGCAAAGTTTGAGTCAAATATACTTTCAAAAACCTTAAATTCCGCTACTTGAGTGAGGACTGAAAGATGAGCGAAGACCACAATCAATGCGAGCCCAATTCTTATACCATCAAAATTGTTTTTATTCATTCTTTGTATATAAAAAATAATAGCTTATAGATAATTAGACTATAGGCCTCGTTTTTTTTAGAAGCGCGAACAAAAAAAGAATCTATTACTCTAACCAATTTTACTCTGTGCAACCTCTATATCTAACTCTTTCTCCCAATTAGCCACAACAACTGTAGCTACAGCATTGCCAATTAAGTTGGTAATAGCTCGTGCTTCGCTCATGAAACGATCAATACCTAAAATCAACGCAATTGCAGCCACTGGAATATTACCTACACTAGGCAAGATAGCCGCTAAAGTTATAAAACCACTACCTGTGACCCCTGCCGCGCCTTTTGATGCAATTAACAAAACTAGTAACAGCGTGATTTGATGCGTAACATTTAAAGGAGTATTAGTCGCCTGTGCTAAAAACACGACTGCCATGGTAAGGTATATTGAAGTGCCATCCAAATTAAACGAATATCCTGTAGGAATCACTAAACCTACAACAGATCGCGAACAACCTAATTGAACCATTCTTTCCATCAAACCGGGCATTACCGCTTCTGAAGACGAGGTACCCAAAACAATGAGAATTTCTTCACGAAGATATTTAATAAAACGGAAGATATTAAAACCGGATAATTTTAGAACGGCACCTAAAACTAAAAAGATAAAAATAATGCAGGTGGAATAAAACGAAAGCATCAATTGCCCTAGAGATAGCAATGAGCCAAATCCGTATTTGCCAATCGTAAAACTCATCGCACCAAAAGCACCTAACGGAGCTACTCGCATAATTATTTGAATCACTTGAAACAAACCAGCTTCAATAGATTTTATACCTTTTAAAGCAGGTTCCGCTTTATCACCAATTTTAGACAAGGCAAAACCCATCAATACAGAAAAAAACAATACTTGTAGTAAATTACCTTCAGAAAACGCAGTCACCACATTATCAGGAATTATATTCATGATGAATTCCGTCGTGTGGAGACTGTGTGCCTTTGATATATAAGTTGAGGCCACGGACGAATCTAAAGTATTAGGATCAACATTCATACCTTTTCCAGGCTGAAATAAATTCACCACTAACAATCCGATAATTAATGCAAAAGTAGAAACTACCTCAAAATAGAGTAACGCTTTAACACCCACTCTTCCTACTTTTTTAGTATCCTGTATATTCGTAATTCCGCTAACGATGGTACAAAAAATAATGGGGGCGATCATCATTTTGATCAATTTGATAAAACCATCACCAAAAGGCTTCATTCCTGTAGCAAATTCTGGATACAACGCACCAAGACCAATTCCAATCAAAATAGCAGTAATTACCTGAAAATAAAGATTCGATATTATCTTGCTCATACTTTAATTAGGCTCACAAAACATCTTCTAGCTTTAAAACAACCCTAATTGCACTTGAGCTACTTCTGACATCATTTCTCTAGACCAAGGGGGATCAAGAACCACTTCTACATTAACGCTAACCACTCCCGGTAAAGCTCTCACATTCTTTTCTACATCACCCTGTATCACTGGCCCCATACCGCAACCCGGAGCAGTTAAAGTCATTTTTATATTGACTTCATTTTCACTTGGCCCGACTGACGACACTTCACACTCATAAACTAAACCAAGATCAACGATATTTACGGGGATCTCAGGATCGTAAACTGTTTTCATCACTTCCCAGCAATTTTTCTCAACCGCCTCCGCACTAGTTTCTTGCACTAAAGTATGTAACTCATGGGGTTCTTTACCCAATGCATCTGCATCCACACCTGCGATTCGCACCATGTGACCATACTCAGTCACCACTGTATAATTACTACCTAATGATTGATGAATCGTAACTTCATCTCCCTTACTCAAAGTACTCGAAGCACCTTCAGGAATGGTCACGACATTAACATTTCGAGTTAAAAATATAATTTCACGTTCTGCCATATAGTGTGTTCTATAGATGAAAAGTTGATGCGTTAATTAATTGGCCGGTAACGCCGACACTTTGCGCACTAAATAAATACTGATAAACAGGATCTAACGAAGTCATTAAAGGCAATTTACTTTTATCTTCTGCAGGATAAGCGCGTTTTCTTAAAGGTGAATCAACTGGCCCCGGCAGTAAAGTATTAACTCGGATTTTATTTCCAGATTCTAATTCATCAGCTAAAACACTCGCTAAACCTTCAAGCGCAACCTTCGAAACCCCATAAGCACCTGAATATGCACGCGCCTCCCTAGCAGAAGAGTCTGATGTAAAGACGACAGAGGCATGTTCACTTTTCTCTAAGACGGGGAGCAGTACGCGTGTTAATAAAAAAGGAGCATTTAAATTAACATTCATCGTATGCCCCCAGTCTTTTGTCGTAATCTGAGAGTAGGGCCTAAAGCCACTATGCTCTACCGCTGAATGGAGCAAACCATGTAAAGCACCATATTCCTCGTCAACTCGTTGTGCCAATTCTTCATATTCATTTTCGTTGGCTCCAGCAAGATCAAAAGGATAAATAATTGGTGCTGGCGCATTTGCCTCCAGTATTTGATCATAAATGATTTCTAACTTAGGAATATTCTTATCTAAAAGAATAATATGCGCACCTAATTTTGCCAAAGCTAGTGCCGCAGTACCCCCTAATCCGCCGCCGGCCCCTGTAATTAAAATGACTTGATTTTTTAATGACATAATTTTGATGTTATCCAAATGGATAATTGTTGTGGTGAACTTATCAAGCCATCAGCCCCCCATTCTTCAGGCTTATCTTTATCGCTAAGATAGCCATAAAGGGCTACTAATGTTTTCATTTGCGCATTTCTGCCAGCCTTAATATCATGAATAGCATCACCGATATAAACGCATTCATGTGCAAGAACTTGCGCTTGTTTACAAGCCTCTAACATGGGATCAACATGAGGCTTAGGGTTTGCAGTAGTATCACCACTAACAACACAGGCAACTCGCCCAGTTAAATTAAGAGCGGCGATCAAAGGATTTGTAAATCGCTGACGCTTATTAGTCACGATGCCCCATTTTAGCCCCCGTCTTTCTATGGTATCTAGCACATCTAACATCCCATCAAAAAAAACTGAATAACGAACGATATTATTCTGATAAATCGATAGCAAGGTTTCAACAACTAGCGCCTTCTCTTTAGCACTAGCTTTATGTTTAAGGCTTTCTTCAACTAAAACCACGGCACCATAAGAGATAAAAGATTTGAGTTGAACTTCCGAAACCACAGAAAAACCATGATATTGCAGAGATTCGTTAAGACAGGCAAATAAGTCAGGTGCGGTGTCTACCAAAGTCCCATCTAAGTCAAATAAAACACAAGATAGCTTAAAATTACTCGGCATTAATGCTTAGTTAATTCTTTTAAAGGCAGCAATGTAATTAACATCGATATCTTTACCTAAATTAAACTGCTTGTTAAAAGGATTATATTCAATACCAATCATATCTTGTAGCTCTAAACCTGCATTACGCGCATACTGGCAAAGCTCTGACGGTTTAATAAAAGTTTTATAATCATGTGTGCCTTTAGGCAACATTTGTAAGACATGCTCTGCAGCGACAATTGCCAATAAATAAGCCTTAGTTTGACGGTTAAGTGTAGAAAAAAATACCATACCACCGGGCTTAACTAATTTTGCACACGCAGTAATAATAGATCCTGGATCAGGCACATGTTCCAACATTTCCATACAGGTCACATGATCAAAACTTTCAGGTTGTTGTTCAGCCAAAGTTTCTACGCTGATCTTTTGATAATTAACTTTAATACCAGTTTCTAAACCATGTAAATCAGCTATATCAATCAAATCTTCACTTAAATCGATACCTAAAGCATCTGCATGATGTTTGGCGAGGCCCTCAGTTAAAATCCCTCCCCCACAACCCACATCAACAACACGCACACCATCCAAATTAACAAATTTTTGAATAAACGCTAAACGCAATGGATTAACATCATGAAGCGTTTTAAACTCACCTTGAGGATCCCACCAGCGTTCAGCCATTGAGCCAAATTTATTAATCTCGTGTAGGTGAACGTTGTCTTTTTGTATCATCGTGCTTAACCGTATATTGTGTTGATATAGTTTACTATAATAGTTGGTTATTCGTCATCACTGATCAGTCGAATAATTTTTTATGATTTCTTAACGACTATTTTGAGCCAACCTCTAGTGCTTCAATCTTTTCTTGTAACAATTTAACTGTCTTTAATAAATCAGGTAATTTGCTCAATGCGATTTGCTCTTTATACGCGACTTTTTTATCTTTTGCGGGACTACCAAACACTTGAGTACCGGGCTTAATATCACCAGCAACACCAGATCTAGCCATTACCACGGCACCTTGACCTATCGTTACATGATCAGCGACCCCAGAACTACCTGCAAGAATTGCGTAATCTTCAATATTACATGAGCCAGAAACCCCGGTTAAACCGCACATAATGACGTTTTTACCGACTTTATTATTATGGCCAACCTGAACTAGGTTATCAATTTTAGTACCCGAACCAATCAGGGTACTGCCTAAAGCACCACGATCAATACAAGTATTAGCACCCACTTCAACATAATCATCAATCACCACATTTCCAACCTGGGGTACTTTTACATGGCGATTATTTCTAAACTTATAACCAAACCCATCAGCACCAATAATAGCACCTGAATGAATAATGACATGATCACCCAACTCGACATCATCGTAAATAACAGCATAAGGATGCAACTGACAATGCTTACCAATTTTGACATTCTTACCAATATAAACACCCGCTAAAATAGTGGTTTGATCACCAATATTAGTATCCTCACCCACGACCGCGTATGGTCCAATAAACACACCTTCACCTAACGTAACATTTTTATCGAGTACCGCTTGGGGAGCAATCTGGGGCTTATAAACACGAGCAGGATGAAGTAACTCTAAAGCCTTAATAAAACTCATTTCAGGATCAGCACACACCAATAAGGCCATGCTTTCTGGTATTGCATCAACAGCAAATCCATCTGAGATAAAACAGGCGGAAGCCCTTGAACTGGCAATGTGTTTTATATATCGACTACTCGTTAACTGCGTAACCTGACCAGATTCTGCTGATTTAATATCAGCCGCAGAAGCAATGATTGTTGATTCCTTACCGCCGACAATTTTTGCATCACAAAAATCAGCAAGTTCTTTTAAAGTAATGGTCATAATATTTTTGGCTATTCTTAAGAAGGTTCTAGTGTATCAAATCGTAAAGTGAATGGCTGGCAAAAATACATCAACAAAGCCTAAATGACTTTTAATTTCGCAACCAATAGCCAGACTTACCACCGGCTTTCTCCAATAATTGTACAGACTGAATCACCATACCGCGATCTACACCTTTACACATGTCATATATGGTTAACAAAGCAATCTGAGTAGCACACAGTGCTTCAATCTCGATACCCGTTTGCCCTCTAGTTTTAATCGTAGTTTGACAACGTACTCTATTAAGATTACTTTCAACTTGTAGATTTATTTCCACATGAGTAATGGGTAATGGATGACACAAAGGGATTAAATCTGCAGTTTTTTTACTGGCCATAATACCTGCAATTCTTGCTATCGCTAAGACATCGCCCTTTTTATGTTCACCCGCCACGATAGATTGCAAAGTTTCTGAACACATTTCTATGTACCCTTCAGCCACCGCAACCCGTTGAGTTATCAATTTTTCACCCACATCTACCATGTGAGCCTCTCCTGCTGCATTAAAATGAGGTGTATATGTCATATCTATAGGATAATTAAGCCAAGGCTAGAAACCATTTATTATCTAACAATTCTTACTTTAGTGAATCATTATGTCTATAAAAATACGTTATTTTGCTAGTTTAAAGGACTATATTGGCCATTCAGATGATGAGATTATTTATGAAAAAACATTAACTGTAACCCAAGTATGGGATCTGGCTACACAAAAAAAAATGAAACCACAAAACACCTTAGTAGCAGTTAACATGGATTATGTAAGCTGGGATGACACAGTTAATGATCACGATGAAGTCGCCTTTTTCCCCCCAGTAACCGGAGGCTGACAATGCCGGTTATCATTAAAAACACACCTTTTGAACCATACCAAAGTCTGCAACAATACGAGAAAAAAACGCTATGCCAAAACAATGCTATAGGAGCGAGCAATATTTTTATTGGTACTATGCGAGACTTTAACGAAGGTGATCAAATTAAGATCATGACTTTAGAGCATTATCCTGGCATGACTGAAAAACAATTAAATAACATTGTAGATAAAGCTCATCAGCAATGGACTCTTATTGACAGCCTTATTATCCATCGTGTCGGTGACATTTTACCGAACGAACCGATAGTGCTAGTTGCCACTTGGTCATCACACCGAGGTGATGCTTTTGACGCCTGTCGATTTATTATGGAAAATCTAAAGTCAAAAGCACCTTTCTGGAAAAAAGAACGCTTAATCGATGAGCAAGAAAGATGGGTGCTTAGCAATACTGATGGCTATCACAAAACTTAAAACACTCACTAGTAATAACTAACATCACTCAAAAACTAATCTTTAAATTGCTGAGAACAATCACTATGCAATCTGTTACTCATATTCGCGGTCTCATTATTGATATGGACGGAGTTTTATGGCACGGCACCGAAGCAATTCCGGGCTTAATCGATTTCTTTCAAACACTTAATGATCTTGATATACGCTATATTCTGGCCACTAATAATGCCAGTCTCACACCTGCTCAATATGTCTCAAAATTAGCAAAAATGGGTGTTAGTATTTCAGCAGATAAAATCCTCACCTCAGGATTAGCAACGGCGCTCTATTTAAGTCAAAAGGTAAATCCTAAGGCCACGTCTGTTTTTGTTATTGGTATCGATGGTGCTACCCAACCACTGCTAGAACTAGGCTTTACCTTAACTGGGTTATATGAAGTAAAAAATGACCAGCACCCAGATAAAGGCGCTGATATCGTCGTATGTGGTAAAGATGAAACATTAAGCTGGGACAAGTTAGCCACCGCAACGCTTAATATTCGCGCCGGCGCCCAATTTATTGGCACTAACGGCGATACTACCTTACCCACCGAACACGGTGTAACCCATGGCAATGGCGCTATTTTAGCGGGCTTAGAAATTGCTACAGGTATTAAACCCACCATCATCGGGAAACCAGAACCTATTATGTACCAACAAGCAATGACTTTATTAGGCACTAAGCCAGAAGAAACCGTCGCTATCGGGGATCGTTTAGAAACAGACATCTTGGGAGCAATAAGAACCGGTATTGACAGTATTATGGTACTAACTGGCATTTCTAGCGAAGAAGATCTTAAAAAAAGTGATTACCAACCGACTTGGGTAATGCAAGATATTATTGCTATTACTAAAGCACTCAAAGAAAAACACACTCTATGAATAAGAGCCAAACCTAATGAAAAAGTTTTTAAATACTACTGAAAACCTATTAAATGATAGCTTACAAGGCTTTGCTAAAGCTCATGCGGATATTATTTCTTTAAACACTCAACCTCACTTCGTTAAACGCCTTGCCCCAACCAAAGCCGGTAAAGTTGCCATCATATCCGGTGGCGGCTCTGGTCACGAACCTTTACACAGCGGCTTTGTGGGCTTAGGAATGCTTGACGCAGCCTGCCCTGGGCAAATATTCACTTCTCCTACACCCGACCAAATGATGACAGCCGCAGAAGCAGTCGAAACAGGCGGTGGTGTTTTATTTATCGTTAAAAACTATGCAGGCGATGTCATGAACTTTGAGATGGCCTCTGAATTTCTATTATGCCCTAATGCCAGTATTTTGGTCTGTGACGATGTGTCTTTACCCAAAAATCACAGTACCGGACGTAGAGGTGTAGCCGGTACACTAATCGTCGAAAAACTAGTCGGTGCTGCAGCAGAAAATGGTGCCGACTTAGCCACTTGTAAAATTTTAGGTGAACGCGTTGTTAATCAAACCGCATCAATGGGGGTCGCTTTAAATAGTTGCACAGTACCTGCTTTAGGCAAACCCACTTTTGAACTAACAGAGACTGAAATGGAAATGGGTGTGGGTATTCATGGTGAACGTGGTCATCAAACATTGCCCTTAGCTAGTGCCACCGAAATCGTTACCCAATTAGCTCAATTTATTGATGATGAACTCAAGCCCCAAAACGACCAAAAAGTTTTATTACACGTTAACGGACTGGGCTCCACACCCTTAATGGAACTATATTTGATTTATGATTTAGCCGCTCAATATTGGGAAAGTCGAGGGGTAAAAATAGTGCGCTCTTTAGTAGGTAACTATACGACATCTCTTGATATGGCCGGTATTTCTATCACCTTAACGTTAATGGATGAAGAGTTAATAAAACTCTGGGATGCCCCGGTGCATACTGCTGCTTTACGCTGGGGTTGCTAGAGCTTTGGTTAAAACATCAACGATAGTACAAATCATCAATTGAGCTGTTTTAGCACCCGCGTCAATATGTCCTATAGAGCGAGCTTCTAAAAATGATGCTCGCCCTTTAGTGGCAAGCATATTGCGAGTAGACTCCATACCTTTAATAGCAACGGCAGAAACTTCAACTAAAATACCTGAAAGATCAGGCTCATCATTCACTACAGTCGATAAATAGTCTGAAACAGGTATGTAAACATCCAGCAAAGTTTTTTCACCTGCTTCGGATTTACCACGTTTTTTTACGGCCTCAACAGCTTCAGAAAAAGCTTTTACAAAACCGGGAAAACTAATATCAGTCTCACTACTCGCTTTACTTAAAGCCATAAATAAAGTGGCGTATAAAGAACCCGAAGCCCCCCCCACTGAGGACATCATAATCATGCCTATTTTTTGCCATGCATTAGGCCAACTTAACCCAATAAATTCTTCCTGTTGCAACACCAAAGCCTTTAAGCCACGCTGTAAATTAGTCACATGATCTCCATCACCAATCACCTGATCTAAAAGGGTCACTTCTTCAGCATTATTTTCTATAACCGCAAAAATATTGTTAATAATTTGCGGTAATAAACGGGTCGTGATCATAAAATTCTAACTCTATAATAGTTGTTGCTTAGGCAAGTAGATATAAAAAGATAACTAACTTAAAGGTTGCTCAATAATTTCAACCGTGTTTGCATCGTAGTCACGACAAAACAATGCTCTTCTACCTGAAATACTCATTGTATAAACAACGCCGCTTTTATCCAAGGCTTCTTGAATAGGCGCTAATGCCAAAGCATTTAAAGCGATGTGTCGATCCCGCCCACCATGAACAGGCCTACCCTCCTTTGGATCAGGATTATCTAATTCTAATAAGTGGATTTGCTGTGTACCCAGTTGTAACCAAGCCCCAGGAAAACCTAAATCAGGTCGATCTATTTGTTTCAAGCCTAAAATATCGCGATAGAAGCCCAACGCTTTTTCTGTATCTGCCACAATAAAACTAGCATGATTTAAAGATAATATGTTTATTGTCATTGAGTTACCCAACACCTCTTAATTCATTCAAAAATGTACTATCCTATCATTTAAAAATATCAGCCAACCGCATTATCCACAATAGATCAGATTTATACTAGGATTTATAAGCATAATTGCAGTTAAATTACTGGATTATAAAAAAACAATATTTTCATTAAGCACAACACAGGCAACCCAAAAAATTTTTTTAGTATAAAATTAGCCAATTTTTTACATTATATAAATCATGCAACAAATCGCCATCTACCCAGGGACGTTTGACCCTATTACAAATGGTCATCTGGATATCATTTCAAGAGCATCAAAGCTCTACAGCAAAGTGATTGTCGCTATAGCCGTTAATAGAGGTAAAACTCCTTTATTTTCCTTAGAAGAACGCGTCACTCTTGTTAGTTCTGTCGTTACAGAATACCCAAATATATCAGTCATAGGCTTTGATAATTTACTTGTGGATTGTGCAAAACAACAAGGCGCTACAGTTATATTAAGGGGATTAAGAGCGGTTTCAGATTTTGAATATGAGTTTCAGTTAGCTGGCATGAATCGTAGATTAGCACCTGAACTAGAAACCATGTTTTTAACTCCCGCAGAACAATATGAATTTATTTCCTCAACCATGATAAGAGAAATTGCGCAATTAAAAGGTGATGTATCCTGTTTTGTCCCACCTGCTGTTCAGCAATCTTTAATCAAGAAATTTATACGGAATTAATATGGCATTAATAATCTACGACGAATGTATCAATTGTGATGTATGTGAGCCAGAATGCCCGAATGGAGCTATTTCACAAGGCGAAGATATTTATGAGATCGACCCAAATTTATGCACAGAATGCGTTGGGCATCATGGTACACCTCAATGCATGGAAGTTTGCCCTGTTGATTGTATTGAAAAAGATCCTGCGCACGTTGAAGATCAAGATTCGCTATACAAAAAATATATAAAATTAACTCAAGACTAGTGGCCTAGATCAAGCCTAAAGCTTAACCATCGGTATACTATTGAGTTGAATATCGATCATTCAACTCAGTTAATCGCTCTGGAGTACCTATATCCATCCAGAAACCGCGATATAACTGCCCTGTCACCTGTCCGTCATTAATAGCCTGACGTAATAGGTGACCCAACTTACAATGTCCCGGCTCAATATTACTAAAGAAACGTGGATCATAAACACCGATACCGCTAAAGGTAAAAAGCTCACCGACTTTTAAAACGACTTGCTCATTTTCAAGCAAACCAAAATCACCTTGAGCATGATGTATTGGGTTAGCAACCATGACTAAGTGTGCTAATTTACTAGGTCGATTCTTTAACTGATCAAAAGGAAAGTCAGTGGCAATATCTCCATTAACAACCATAAAAGGTTGCTCACCTAATAAAGGCAATGCATTAATAATTCCGCCAGCCGTTTCCAAACCTCTATCCCCTTCAGGAGAATATTGAATGTTAGCACCGTAACGCGAACCGTCACCCAAATAATCTTCTATTTGTTGACCTAAATAAGCATGATTAATAACAAGATCTTTAAATCCTGAAGCGGCTAATCCGTCAATCGTATGTTCAATAATAGTTTTATCCGCGACCGGCAACAAAGGTTTCGGTTTAAAATCAGTTAAAGGCCGCATTCTTTCACCTTTCCCTGCCGCCAAAATCATGACTTTCATAATAGGAGATACCCTTCGAACTTAGGAAACACTTGATACTCCAAATACGCCCCCCACTCCGCAAGTTCTGGATACTTCGCACAAACGCTTATTACATAATTTAAAGTACGCGGAATATCCTGAAGATAAGTAGATTTACCATCCCTTAAATGTAACCTAGAAAAAATCCCCACTGCCTTAAGATGCCTTTGCATGCCCATCAAGTCAAACCAGCGTTTAAACTGAACTAAATGACAATTAATTAATCCCGCCTTTAGTAATCTATCGTAATAATTATGCATCCATTGCTCAATTTCAGACTCTGGCCATGCCACGTAGCAATCCTTTAGCAAAGAAACCAAATCGTAAGTAATAGGACCTACTACCGCATCCTGAAAATCAATGATGCCCAGCGAACCCTCTTCAAGTAACATCAAGTTTCTCGAATGATAATCACGATGCACACAAACAACGGGTTGAGAAAGAGCCGAAGATATTAATAATTCTTTAACTCTATCCCATAAAAAAATGGGTGCTTCTATATCAAGCAATTCATGTAATAACCAATCTTCAAATATTAATAACTCACGCTCCAACAGAGCATTATCATAATGAGATAGAGCGCACTCAGTTACAGATACTGAAGTCTGCAGGTTAAAAAGCGCATCACAAGCAGACTGATACAAAGCACCAGCAGTTTGAATATTTAATTGATCTAAAAGACACACTGAACCAAAATCTTCAAGCAACAAAAAACCATCTTCCAAATTTTGCTGATAAATTTTAGGAACGTTAACACCTGCTTGCTCTAAAAGCTTTGCCACTCGAACGAAAGCCTCTATATTTTCTTTCTCAGGTGGAGCATCCATCACAATATAACTTTTTTGATCAGATATCACTCTAAAGTAACGACGAAAACTAGCGTCGTTAGAAGCAGTTTCACAAGAAATTATCTCCATTAACAAGTCATTTTCAAGCCAATCAGACATCGCGATTGTTCTTAAGTCTGCATTTATCATAATGTTTAGGTAGATTATTTAAATAGCTAAGATAAATTAAGGTAAAATAGTACCTAAGCATTTTATTCGATTTAAGATCCATTACGCTACTAAACTTCATACCAGACATGATTCGACGTTTATTTATAGCTTTTCTACCCTCACTAGCCGCTTCCAGTAGCTTTGCAAATGACGCTTCATGGAATTGTGAGCAAAATAAAGAATCTAAAGAATGGGTGTGTGTTGGCTCAAACTCACAAAAGAACGCACCCAAAGTAGCGCCCGTAGCTCCTATTGTAAAAAGTGTTACACCTCAAGCGACGACTGTTACTAAACCTATTGAAATAAATCCAACAGTAGCAACCAAGACCACAGAAGAAAAGGTACCCGTTAAAAATTTTGCAGTGGAATCTAATAAGATTAGACCTGATGAAATAACACCAACGCTGACGACAAAAATCGATGCACAACATCCAGTTCCAGTCAAACCATCCGCACCAGAAAAAAAACAAACCATTGCAGTTGCATCTTCCCCCTCGCCTATCATTGCAAAACATAGCTCAAATAGTGCTAAGAAACAGTGGACTTGCGGAGGTAAAAAAGGTGCTACTGAATGGAATTGTCAGGCTGTTAACAATGAGGTTAACCTAGAAAATGAAATTACAACGAGCAACAATTCACCTCAGATTGTTCAAGACGAACAATCAAATTGGGGAATTCTCTCACCCGCATTTAACGCTGACGAAGAACAAACCTTTAAAACGTTAACATCATCATTAGCTTACGATCCATGGGAAAAGTGTGTAGGTGGCAAACTTGAAAAACACAAAGTCACACCCGCATTAGCAGTGCGAGAATCCTCACCGATGGATGTTAAATCAAACTTTGCAGAAGTATTTGATAAAGAAGTAGGCAACTACTCTGGCAATGTTGTAATGAATAGAGCAGATCAGAAATCAACCTCAGCAAAAGCAAACTTTAACAGCAATTCACAAGTACTTGACCTACAGGAAGATGTTTATTACAGAGAGGATCAACTCGCATTACATAGTGAATCAGCGATGCTCAATTTATCAAATGACCAAGCAAAAATTAGAAATGCCGAGTTTATTGATGCCGCGACACCGTTAAGAGGACATGCAAAACTTATTTATAAAAAAAGTAAGACTTTAACAGACTACAGAGAAGGGACATACACCACGTGTAAACCAGGCAATCAAGATTGGGTAATTCACTCAGAAAACTTAACCGTTGATAAATTAGCCAACCAAGGAACCGTTAAAAATGCTTGGATGGAATTTAAAGGCATGCCCGTTTTGTATACACCTTATATGTCTTTCCCTCTTGAAGATAAACGCACGTCAGGTTTTTTAATGCCTAATTTTAGTAGTAATAAATACAGTGGATTCCGTTTATCTACGCCCTATTATTGGAATATTGCACCTAATTATGACGCCATAATAACCCCTAGAGAGTTAACCAGTAGAGGCCCCTTACTAGCAGGTAGTTTTCGCTATCTTACTGAACAATCAAGTGGTAAAGTTGGCTTAGAATACATGCCTTCGGATGCTCGACTTAATAATCAATCAAGATATCTTGCTGCTTTTAAAGACAGCTCAACAATTACACCTCACATTAAATCTAACATTGACCTAAACTATGTTTCTGATCCAACTTATTTTGCACAATTAGGTAGCGCATTATCGTTTTCCAACTATAACTATCTTAAAAGTTCGGCGGATATTGGTTATGTCAGAGAGGGCATTAACTTTAACACATCCTTCGTTAGTTACGAATCAATTAGTACGACAACCAATACCCTTTTGCCTTATCGCGTATTACCACGCATCAATTTAAACTTAGACCATAGCTTTAAATTTATGCCCTTAAAGACCACGATGGAAAATGAATATGCTTACTTTGAACATTCCACTAGAGTTGGTGGTCAACGTATTAACACAAAACCATCTTTTAGTATTCCATTAGAAACTGCTAACTCTGCTTCCTATATAATACCCAAGCTTTCTCTACAACAAACCAACTACGACCTAAGCAGTCATATCCCTACTGGCACTAGCAATACTTACTCTAGAACGGTTCCTATATTTTCTACTAATACGGGATTAAGTTTTGAGAAAAATGTATCTTTAGGTGATTCCAAATATTTACATACGCTAGAACCCAAATTGTTTTATTTGTATGTACCTTATGTAAACCAAGATGCTTTGCCGGTATTTGATACAGCACTCTATGATTTTCAGTTCAGTTCCTTATTTAGGGAAAACAATTTTAGTGGTAATGACCGCATCCAAAATGCTAATCAGATTTCTACAGCCATTACCTCACGCTTAATTGATGATAATAGTGGGTTGGAAAAATTAAAATTAGATATAGGTCAAATTACTTACTTTAGAGACCGTAAAGTTTCAGGTAGCACACAACAAGTAAATGGTCAGTTTGCCTCTGTAGGTCAAGATACTGCACAGCACTCAAACCTAGTCACTGAATTGTCGAGTCAATTTTCACGCCAATTATCAGGCACTTCTGGCATACAATGGAGTCCTCAACAAAATCAAATTCAAAGAATTAACGCGGCAATTCATTATAGATCCCCAACCAATGAAATCGTCAATGTTGGCTATATATACCGAAAAACCCCCCTTTATCTAAACCCCCTTAATCTAGACCACTTAAACGACATCACTCAAATGGACAACTCTTTTCGTGTCCCTGTGTATGATAATTGGTCAATCATGGGACGGCTTCAATATTCACTCTTGTATGGAAAAACACAAGATGCTTTATTCGGTATTGAAAAAGAGAACTGTTGTTGGAAAGCCCGTATTGCGCTCAGACACTACACTAATAATATTAACTCGATCACTGGGGTTCCCATCACAAATGCAGCTAACACGTTAGCGGGTACCTATCAAAATGGTATCTTTTTTGAATTTGAACTAAAAGGTTTAGGGGCTTTAGGCGACGATATGGATACTTTCTTACAAAAAGA
>CAIXDX010000274.1 GCA_903918335.1 uncultured Methylococcaceae bacterium
ATTCATTACCGAGGCGAGGACTTAACTGGGTTTGATGCGGTTATCCCCCGTATCGGTGCTTCAGTGACTTTCTACGGAACAGCTGTACTCAGACAATTCGAGATGATGAATGTCTTCCCACTTAATGAATCAGTCGCCATATCAAGATCGCGTGATAAATTACGCTCTATGCAGTTACTCGCTAGAAAAGGCATTGGCTTACCGGTCACGGGCTTTGCCAACAATCCTGATGATATTGAAGATTTAATCTCACAAGTAGGTGGCGCCCCCCTAGTGATTAAATTATTACAAGGCACCCAAGGTATTGGTGTGGTGTTAGCAGAAACGCATAATGCGGCAGAAAGTGTTATACAAGCTTTTATGGGACTTAATGCGAATATCATGGTGCAAGAGTTTATTAAAGAAGCCGGTGGCAGTGATATTCGTTGTTTTGTGGTCGGTGATAAAGTAGTCGCATCGATGAAAAGACAAGCTGAAGAGGGCGAATTTAGATCTAATCTACATCGTGGTGGCTCTGCAGAACTCATCCGCTTAACTCCTGAAGAAAGATCTACGGCTGTGCGTGCCGCAAAAATCATGGGCTTAAATGTCTGCGGGGTTGATATGCTGCGTTCCAACCATGGCCCTGTGATCATGGAAGTTAATTCTTCACCAGGGTTAAAAGGCATAGAAACCGCTAGCCAGAAAGACATCGCAGAAATTATCATTCAGTTCATTGAAAAGCGGTTTGAAACATTAGAAACTTCCAAAGATAAATCACGTACCCGTGGTAAAGGCTAAATTACTGTAATCAATAGCGCAAAGATAAACGCCACAATTACATATAACGTAAATAAGGCTGTATTGGATAATCCAGCCTTAAACATTTTAAATTCGTCACACACACCCTGTTTTATACTTTCCGCACCAACAATCCTTTTGAGAAAACCTTTTAAGGTTTGCTGCTCTTCATACCGTTCTTCAGCCGCAAGCAACTCCGCTAAAGTAGGATAAAACACTCCACAGTCAGCACAGCGTATTTCTTTTGGATCGTTTGCTGCGCCACAAACCTGACATTTGTTCATTATTAAACCCTCCAAATGAGTGCTTATGACCTTATTAACCTCACAATCACCTAGATCTTAGGTTTTTTGTGCATTTTTTGTTGATAATGATGCTAGCAATGTTATTATTTAACCATGTGCGTTTTAATAAGCATTCTCTGTTTTAATCTTTATACCTCGAGGTGACTACACATTATTTCAGTTTGATTATTTTACCCTCAAATAATCCAGCTTTAAATCAGGACACAACCAAATAACACTATATTATTTGGTTTGTGTAATTTTAGCCTGTAAATTTTTTCAAAAAACTCTACTAGGAGCCAATTATGCTAAAACAGTACCGCCAACATGTTGAAGAACGCGCTAGCGAAGGTGTTGTGCCTAAACCACTTGATGCTGAACAAACCACTGCTTTAGTTGAATTGATTAAAAATCCACCACAAGGTGAAGAAGAATTTATTCTCGATCTATTGGCAAACCGTATTCCTGCCGGTGTAGATGAAGCCGCTTACGTAAAAGCCAGCTTTTTAACCGCCATAGCCCAAGGCGAAGCCTTTTCACCTATCTTAAATGCCGCAGATGCCACAGAATTATTAGGCACTATGCTAGGTGGTTATAACATAACCCCTCTAATTGATTTATTAGACAACCCAACACTTGCCCCTATTGCGGTTAAAGGCCTATCACATACTTTACTTATCTTTGATGCATTTCATGACATCGAAGCCAAAGCTAAAGGCGGTAACTCGTCTGCTCAGCAAATTATCCAATCATGGGCAGATGCAGAATGGTTTACTGTTAAACCACCGGTTGCAGACAAAACTACTGTTACTGTTTTTAAAGTGACTGGCGAAACCAATACTGATGATTTATCACCCGCACCGGATGCCTGGTCAAGACCAGATATTCCTTTACACGCCAAAGCAATGTTAAAAATACCGAGAGAAGGTATTACAAATGCAGAAGAGCAAATTGAAGCATTACAAGAAAAAGGCTTCCCCGTTGCTTATGTTGGCGATGTTGTGGGTACAGGCTCTTCTCGTAAATCAGCTACTAACTCAGTGTTATGGTACATCGGAAACGACATTCCTTTTATTCCTAACAAACGCGATGGTGGTGTATGTATCGGCGGCAAAATTGCCCCAATCTTTTTTAACACCATGGAAGACTCGGGCGCATTACCTTTTGAATGTGATGTCACTAACCTAGCCATGGGTGATGTAATTGACATCTTTGTCTATGAAGGTGTTATTAAACGCCATGACACCGATGAAGTGATTTGTAACTTTGCATTAAAAACCGACATTATTCTTGACGAAGTGCGTGCAGGTGGCAGAATCCCATTAATTATTGGCCGTGGTTTAACCGACAGAGCTAGAAAATCTTTAGGTTTAGCCGCATCAGAAGTATTCTTAAGACCTACAACAGAAGAAGAAACAAACAAAGGCTTTACACTCGCTCAAAAAATCGTTGGTAAAGCCTGTGGTGTTAAAGGCGTTCGTCCAAATACGTATTGCGAACCTTATATGTCAACAGTGGGTTCACAAGACACCACTGGCCCTATGACCAGAGACGAGCTTAAAGACCTCGCTTGTTTAGGTTTTTCTGCTGACTTAGTTCTGCAATCCTTCTGTCATACCGCGGCTTATCCAAAACCAGTAGACGTTACTATGCAACATACCCTACCCGATTTTATTATGAATCGCGGCGGGGTTTCCTTACATCCTGGTGATGGCATTATCCATTCTTGGTTAAACCGTATGCTTTTGCCTGATACTGTCGGTACAGGCGGTGACTCACATACCCGTTTTCCTTTAGGTATTTCATTCCCAGCAGGGTCTGGTTTAGTAGCATTTGCCGCTGCAACAGGCGTCATGCCATTAGATATGCCCGAATCTGTTTTAGTCCGATTTACCGGAGAAATGCAACCAGGCATTACGCTACGAGATATGGTTAATGCAATTCCGTATGCGGCGATTAAACGCGGACTATTAACCATTGACAAAAAAGGTAAGAAAAACGTCTTTTCTGGTCGCATCCTCGAGATTGAAGGTTTACCTAATTTAAAAGTTGAACAAGCGTTTGAATTATCTGATGCCTCAGCAGAACGTTCTGCGGGTGGCTGTACTATTCGTTTAAATGAAGCGCCTATTCGTGAGTATTTAAACTCAAATATAACACTGCTTAAGTGGATGATCGCTGAAGGTTATGGTGATAAACGCACGCTAAAACGTCGTATTAATAGTATGGAAGATTGGCTAGCAAATCCTGTACTACTTGAACCCGATGCAGATGCTGAATATTTCGAAATTATTGAAATCAATATGAACGAAATTACAGAACCTCTACTCGCATGCCCTAATGATCCAGATGACATTAAACCATTATCTGAAGTCGCTGGCACTAAGATTGATGAAGTCTTCTTAGGCTCATGTATGACCAATATTGGTCACTTTAGAGCGGCCGGTAAATTACTTGAACAACAAAAAGGTGAGTTACCAACGCGTTTATGGGTTGCTCCTCCTACAAAAATGGATCAAACGCAATTAACCGAAGAAGGCTATTACAGTACTTTTGGTAAAGCGGGAGCTCGCATGGAAATGCCAGGCTGTTCATTGTGTATGGGGAATCAAGCACGTGTAGGAGAAAATACGACAGTAGTTTCAACATCTACTCGTAACTTCCCTAATCGTTTGGGCAATGGTGCTAATGTGTATTTATCTTCTGCTGAGCTTGCTGCGGTATGTTCACTATTAGGTAAAATTCCAACTGTTGAAGAATATAAAGTTTATGCAGAACAAATTAGTAGTTCTGCTGAGGAGTCATATCAGTACCTTAACTTCAATCAACTTGCGAGTTACCAAAAGAAAGCTGATACTGTAGAAACAGTCTAATTGCCATTTAGATGAGTGTGAGTCAAAGTCATATTGACTCACATCATCCCTATTTTAAATCAAACTACTATTAAGACCAATACCACAGCCCGCATGGCTAAAAATCCTCTGCCTTTTAAAATCTCGTTGTCTTATCCAAATAAGGTGATGACTTTTTATTACCAACAAATTAATAACCAACAACAACTATTAACGGCAATTAAAGAAGTCTTACCAGAAAATTTGACTAATCAAGCAAGACACTGTGTCATAAAAGAAAAGAAACTTATAATTTATACTGATTCAGCCAGTTGGGCATCCCAATTACGTTTTTATGAAAATATGATTTTATCAGCTATCAATCAGCGAACTAACACACGCATCGAAACCATGCAGACTAAGTTAATTAAGACAACTACGCAAAATAGAGTTTTGAGTATAAGAAAGCCAAAATTACCGTCAACTGAGAAAATAAAATCCCTACAAGTCGACAGTATGGCTATTGAAGATATGCAACTAAGAAGTTCGCTGCAGAAGCTAAGCAACACACTAGAAAAGTTATCCAGCGCATCAAAATAAACCAATATTACTCAGGAAGTCTTGGTGCTTCAGCAGAGCGCATAAATGAAATAGGCGCTTCTTCTTCCGCTGAAAATGAGACCATTTCCCATGCATCCTTGTCCTCTAATAATGCTCTAAGCAGTTTATTGTTCAAACCATGTCCCGATTTATAACCAGTAAACTGACCAATCAAACTATGCCCTAATAAATAAAGATCACCAATCGCATCAAGAATTTTATGTTTAACAAATTCATCAGCGCAACGTAAACCATCTTCATTTAAAATTTTATCTTCATCTACAACAATGGCATTATCTAAGCTACCACCTAACGCTAGATTGTTTTCTCTTAGCATGTCGATATCTTTCATAAACCCAAAAGTTCTCGCACGACTAACTTCTTTAACAAAAGTAGTTGAAGAAAAATCCATCGTTGCTGTTTTTAAATGATCTTCGAACGCTGGATGTTCAAAATCAATTGTAAAAGTTACTTTAAAGCCATCAAAGGGGTCAAATGCAGCCCATTTATCACCATCTTGGACTTTAATTGAATGCTTAATACGAATATATTGTTTCGGACAATCTTGCTCTTCAACACCCGCAGATTGTAATAAGAATACAAAAGGCCCTGCACTACCATCCATAATAGGTACTTCTGCAGCACTAACATCAATAATTGCATTATCAATACCTAAACCCGCAAAAGCAGACAATAAATGCTCGATAGTCGAGATTTTTACATCACCCGAAACTAAGGTTGTTGAAAGAACTGTCTCCCCCACATTCAAAGGAGTCGCTTTAATAGTAACTGGCTTGGCTAGATCAACTCTACGAAATATAATTCCGGAATTCACTTCAGCAGGCTGTATTGTTAGATATACTTTTTCTCCAGTATGGAGACCTACCCCAGTGGCTCGTATCGTATTTTTTAAAGTTCGCTGTTTAATCATGAAATAAATGAAGCCAATAAAGTTTAAAAGGTGGAGATTTTAGCACATTAAAGATAAAAATATTCAATCAAGGACAGGTAGTTTCGGTATCAACAAGCTTACAGAATAAAGAGATTCCATTTGCGATGAATGTTTTTAATTTAAAACTATAAAGTTCTTTATGATGAACAATTTGATATAGCATAATTGCGTAAAATGATGCTAGTCTTATAGCCTTAGACCTTGTTTCATTTAATCCAACACTATGTTCACAAGATATTTTCGTAAAGTTAGCCAAAACAACAGGTCTATAGAAACCGCTTTATTAAAAAATATCTATTTTCAATGGTCTAATGAAAATCGCATTCAAATTGATAACGCACAACTTGCTGTACTAGAAACATTACAAATTTCATTAAATAATTTTGCTCTATATATTGAATACTTTCAAAAACCTATATTCCATAGAATAAAAACCCAGCCCCTTAAACAAAAAAGCCTATACATTTATGGCGATGTAGGTCGTGGCAAATCAATGTTGATGCAGTTATTTTACGAAAACTGTCCTACTCATAAGAAAAAACGCTTCCATTACAGTCAGTTTATGTCTGATTTACATGCTTTCAGCCATGAATACAGTCAACTTAATAAAGCTGAAATAATAACGACTTATGCCAAGCAGTTAAGTTCAGAATTTCTCTTAATTTGCATTGATGAATTTTATGTAACAGACATTGCTGACGCCATGCTACTAGAACGATTATTTACCAAGTTATTCGCACTCAATCTAACAATCGTTATTACATCCAATAGACATCCAAACGATCTCTACCAAGGCGGCATTCTAAAAGAACAATTTCTTATCTTCACACAATTATTGCAAAAAAACACCACAATCATCGCACTAAACTCACAAACTGACTATCGATTATCGTATTTGAAATCAGCACAACAAGTATTCCATTACCCATTAGGCGATAGTTCAGAAGAATTTATTAAGACAACTTATGAACAACTCACTCAATATGCTCCAATGAAACCCTATTCTCTTGAAGTTTTAGGTCGAACCGTTTTTCTAACTTCAGCCTATCAAGGTATTGCCCTCACTAGCTTTAAAGAACTCTGTGAACAACCACTGGGTAGCCATGACTATAATCTAATTGCTCAACACTTTGACATTATCATTATGGCTAACATACCTAAATTATCTTGTGAAAAACGTAACGAATCAAAGCGCTTTATGACTTTAATTGATGCACTATATGAACATAATGTAAAATTCATCTGTAGTGCAGAAAGCCCCGCTGAAGAACTCTACCTTGAGGGTGATGGAGCATTCGAATTCAGACGAACCGTATCAAGACTCATAGAAATGCAAGCTCAAAAGTACTTAGACGCTGTCCATTACTAACTAAAAATAAACCAACTTAATAATAGGTAAATCAATGGTTGCATTAACTACACCCGTTTGTGATTTTGGAAAAAAAGCCATAAACTTCAAATTACTTGGCGTTGACAACCGCTTTTGGACCCTACAAGACTGCATGGGAAACAAAGGCTTGTTAGTGATGTTTATATCTAATCACTGCCCCTATGTTAAAGCAGTACAATCTCGACTCATTAGAGATACTTATGAATTAAAACTATTAGGAATCAATACAGTAGCTATTATGCCCAATGATACTATCGAGTATCCCGATGACTCCTTCGAGAACATGCAAATAATCAGCACCGCTAATAACTATAGCTTCCCCTATTTATTTGATGAGACTCAAGCTGTTGCACATGAATATGGTGCCGTCTGCACACCCGATTTTTTCGGCTATAACAGTCATTTCGAATTACAGTACAGAGGCAGACTGGATGCTACGGGCAGAAATATAGAAATCACCGACAGTCCGCGTGAGCTTTTTGAAGCAATGAAACTAGTTGCAGAAACAGGACAAGGTCCTAAAGATCAAACACCCAGCATTGGTTGTTCTATCAAATGGAAAAAAGACCCTGAGACCAACTAAACTCATCACAACACTTTAACTAATTAACCTAACAGAGAGTAAAAATATGTCAATTAAACGAATGGTAGATCTTGATTTAACCGGTAAAAGAGTATTAATCCGTCAAGATTTAAATGTGCCCGTAAAAAATGGTCAAGTGACCAGTGATATACGTATTCAGGCAAGTGTTCCTACTATTGAACTAGCCTTAGCGAAAGGCGCTGCAGTTATATTACTCTCACACCTTGGCCGTCCAGTTGAAGGTCAATATGATGAAGAATCTTCTTTAAAACCAGTTGCTGAGCGTTTAGCGAGCTTATTAGGTAAACAGGTTCGTTTAGAAAAAGACTGGATAGATGGAATTACGATTGCTCCTGGTGAAGTGGTTCTTTGTGAGAACGTACGTTTTAACCTAGGTGAAGAAAAGAACAACGATGAACTAGGCAAAAAAATGGCGGCCCTTTGTGACGTTTTTGTAATGGATGCTTTCGGCACTGCACACAGAGCCCAAGCCTCCACCCATAGTGTAGCTAAATATGCACCTATTGCTTGTGCCGGCCCTTTGTTAGGCAATGAGTTAGATGCATTAGGTAAAGCACTTGAAACACCCACTAAACCATTGGTTGCAATTGTTGGAGGATCTAAAGTTTCAACTAAATTGACTGTATTAAAATCACTTTCAGAAAAAGTAGACCAACTTATCGTGGGTGGTGGTATTGCAAATACATTCATCGCTGCTGCAGGTTATCCAGTAGGTAAATCACTTTATGAAGCCGATTTAATTGAAGAAGCTCAAAGTTTAATCGTTGCCGCTAAAAAAGCCGGTTCTGACATCCCCATTCCAGTTGATGTCGTCTGTGCAAAAGAATTTTCTGAAACTGCAGAAGCAACCATTAAAAAAGTAGCTGATGTCGAAGCAGATGATCTTATTTTAGACATCGGACCTGATACAGCAAAATTGTATGCTGACATCTTAAAATCAGCAGGTACCATTGTTTGGAATGGACCTGTTGGTGTTTTCGAAATTGAACAATTTAGCCACGGTACACAATCATTATCTAAAGCTATAGCTGAAAGTAGCGCATTTTCAATTGCGGGGGGTGGAGATACTTTAGCAGCTATCGATAAATACGGTATTAACGATGATATCTCTTATACATCAACCGGTGGTGGTGCCTTTTTAGAATTCTTAGAGGGTAAAGAGCTACCTGCAGTTGCAATATTAAAGACTAGAGGCTAAAACGACCAATAGCGCATATTTTCTACACCTTGACCTTATGCGCTATAACTTGTACCCTGTATCTTAAATTTATTATCAGCCTGAATGATCAGACTGAATGCTTTTTACTTAATTTAGGTTTAATAATGGCTAGAGTTACAATTGAAGATTGTTTAGAAAATGTAGAAAACCGTTTCAAATTGGTTTTATTAGCGAGCACTAGAGCTCGTCAATTAAATCATGGTGCAACTGAATTTGTACCTAGAGGTAAGGACAAAGATACAGTGGTGGCTTTACGTGAAATTGCAGCAGGTCACGTCACAGTTGACAACATTGCACTTCTTCATCGTGTTGGCGAATCACACGATCATAATACAATGTTCTAAATAATATCCGCCTATGTCGAAAATAGCCGACGAAGTTGTTTCAATTCGACCTCAAGATGAACTAATACAAAAGTTATGCTCCATCTTGTCTGGCTATTTAGATGCAGATCAAATCAAAGAATGCGTACGTGCCTATGAATTTGGTGCTGACGCACATATAGGTCAATTTCGTAAAAGTGGTGAAGCCTACATTTGCCACCCTGTATCAGTAGCCATTATCCTAGCTGAAATGCACATGGATGCAAGTGGTATCATGGCAGCCATCTTACATGATGTTATTGAAGACACCCCTATTACTAAAAAGGAACTAGCTAAACTATTTAGCCAAGAAGTCGCTGATTTAGTCGATGGTGTAACTAAATTAACAAAAATTGATGGTAGATCACAATCTAGGGCAGAAACACAAGCCGAAAACGTTCGTAAAATGTTTCTGGCGATGGGTAAAGACTTACGGGTTATTTTAGTAAAATTAGCCGATCGTCTACACAACATGCAAACCCTTGGTGTAATGCCTGCTGATAAAAAACGCCGTATAGCGCGTGAAACTTTAGACATCTATGCCCCCATAGCAAATCGTCTGGGTATGAGCAAAATTCGTCACAAACTCGAAGAACTCAGTTTTCAAGCTATGTACCCAATACGTCACAAAGTTTTATCTAACGCTATAAAAAAATCTCGTGGTAATCGCAGTAAAATTATTGACATCATTGAAGACACGATTAAAAACCGTATGGAGCAAGCCTCATTACACTACGAGGTTTCTGGTAGAGAAAAAAATATTTACAGCATCTATCAGAAGATGGTTCAAAAAAAACTATCATTGTCCGCCATATTCGACCTTTACGCATTTCGCATTTTTTGTGACAATGTGGATACATGCTATCGTGCATTAGGTGTCATACACAACCTATACAAACCCATTCCTGGGCGCTTCAAAGATTATATTGCTCTACCTAAAGCAAATGGCTATCAATCATTACACTCCATCGTCATTGGTCCTTTCGGCTCACCGATTGAGATTCAAATTAGAACCCATGAAATGCATCGCATGGCTGAGTCAGGCATTGCCGCGCATTGGCTTTATAAATCTGATGAAGATAAAACCGAAAAATTTCAAGCGCGCGCTAATGAATGGCTCAGAGATTTACTCGAAATTCAAAAAACTGCCGGCGATTCGCTTGAGTTTATAGACAACTTAAAAATTGATCTATTTCCGCAAGAAGTTTTTGTATTCACGCCGAAAGGTAGCATTATTAAAATCCCTCGCGGGGCAACCATTATTGATTTTGCTTATGCTGTGCATACAGACATTGGTAACGCCTGTGTTTCTGCACGCATCGATAAACAACTCGTTCCCTTACAAACTAAATTAGAAAACGGCATGACTGTAGAAGTTATTACCGCTTCATGGGCCAGACCTAATGCGCTCTGGCTAAATTACGTGACGACTGTCAAAGCACGTTCGAGTATACGCAATCATCTAAAACATTTTAAGCAACAAGAAGCAATCAATTTAGGTCGACGTTTATTAGAAAAAGAACTGCATACCTTGCATATCAACTTAGAAAGTATTGATGAATCACGGATTCAAACTTTACTCAAAGTACTTGAAATAACCTCTCTGGATGATCTACTAGAGGATATAGGCTTAGGCAATAAAATGCCTTTTTTAATTGCCAAAAGACTCACGCAATCAGATATTAAGGCCAATACCAAACTTGATGATAATGATAACTCTGTACAAACCCCTTTAATTATTAAAGGTACAGAAGGAATGGTCATCACATTAGCCAAATGTTGCCGCCCTATTCCAGGTGACTCTATTATTGGTTACTTCAACCCTGGAAAAGGCATTGTGGTGCATCATCATGAGTGTCGTAATCACTCTGTTATTCGAAAAAAACATACTAACTGGTTAGATGTTGAATGGTCTAAAGATGTGACTGGGGATTTCCCAACCGAGATTCGAATCGAAATATTAAATCAACGGGGAGCACTAGCAACTATAGCCTCGACCATTTCAAACCATGGCTCTAATATTGAAAATGTAACAGTCGTAGATCAGGATGATCGAGTGTGTGTAGATTTAATCACGCTAACCGTTAACGATCGCGGCCATTTAGCAAAAGTGATGCGACGTTTAAAAGAATTATCCATAGTAATGAAAATTACCCGAGTAAAAGGCTAAGCTTTAGCTTGTAAAATTATCAAGTTTGAACGATAATAGCCTTTTTAGCTGATGAGGCTAAATGATAATGGTGATCGAGTTGGTCCTCTCGCAACGATACGCTGTAAACCCCGCCAGGTCCGGAAGGAAGCAACGGTAGCAGCAGATTCGTGTGCCGGGATGTGGCTGATTCGGTTACCGCCCAATCAAGCAACTTAAACTATACGAGCCTGCAATGAATTACCAGGTTCTCGCCAGAAAGTGGCGCCCTCATAATTTCAAAGAAGTCGTCGGTCAAGAACATGTTGTCCAATCGTTAATTAACGCATTGCAGCATAATAGACTTCATCATGCCTATTTATTTACCGGAACACGGGGTGTTGGCAAAACCACATTAGCAAGAATTCTAGCAAAAGCCATCAATTGCGAGGACCTCCAAGATAACAACCCTTGTGATAAATGCACTTCCTGTCTAGAAATAAATGAAGGCCGCTACTTAGATCTAATCGAGGTTGACGCGGCGTCACGCACAAAGGTAGAAGACACTCGTGATTTATTAGATAACGCCCAATATGGCCCTAATCAAGGTCGCTATAAGGTTTATATCATCGACGAAGTTCATATGCTTTCGGGGCACAGTTTTAATGCCTTATTAAAAACGCTAGAAGAGCCTCCTGCTCATGTAAAATTCTTACTAGCAACAACAGACCCTCAAAAAATCCCGGTTACCGTATTATCTCGGTGCCTACAATTCAATCTAAAACAGCTTTCGCCCAGTCAAATTTTTTCTCAAATGGAATTTATCCTCAATCAAGAAAAAATAGACTTTGAAGCTCCTGCGTTAAAATCACTTTCACGCGCTGCTGATGGCAGTATGCGTGATGGATTAAGTCTATTAGATCAAGCGATTGTGTTTGGTAATGGTGCTGTTAAATCTAGCGATGTTAATAACATGCTAGGCACCGTCGCCTTCCAACCTATTGATGATATATTACTTGCCCTAGCAAATAATGATGCAGAGGCTATTCTAAACAAAATTGCCGATATTGATCAGTTAACACCCAACTATAACGATGTCCTACAACAAATACTGCAAGTATTACACCGTGTAGCATTAAGTCAGCATGTTCCGAGCTTTACAGATGAAAACTTTGACAGTGAAATTATCAACAAACTCGCTTCAAAATTAACCCAAGAAGACATACAACTATTTTATCAAATTGGTTTAATCGGTCAAAAAGATCTGAGTTTAGCACCAGACCCACGTAGTGGCTTTGAAATGGTGATGTTACGTATGCTGATATTTAAACCTGCTAGACTAACTCAAAAAGCAGACAACTTATCTAAAACATCAGCACCTAAAATTAAAAACCAAACGCTACCTAATGCTGTATCACAAAACCCAGCATCAGTTGAAACGGTTCCAACATTAAAATTAACCGAACCATCTATAACATCCTTGCAAAGTACAACAACAGATAGGTCATGGTTGTCTATGATTGCTGGCATGAAATTGACAGGCATGACGAAAGAATTTGCTAGCCACTGCGCACTGGAATCGATTGATGAAAAAACGTGTCATTTAATCATCAACCCTAACCACATTATAAGTTCCAAGGCTCAAGATTCATTGCAAACAGCTTTACAGAAATATACTGGATCAGCCCAATTAAAACTCACTATTAAATCCACAAAAACCAGTATTGAAACACCAGCAGTACAAATAATTAAAGAACGCGAAGACTTACAACAAGCATCTGTTGATACAATTAACACAGATGAAAATATTTTAATTTTAAAAAGCCAATTCGATGCTCGGATATTACCCGGCACTATTGAACCTGTCCAAACTAAAGAGGAAACCCCATGAAAAATGCTTTAGGCAACTTAATGCAACAAGCACAAAAAATGCAAGAAGACCTAAAAAACGCTCAAGACGAACTAGCTTTAATGCAGGTTCAAGGTGAATCGGGCGGTGGACTAGTTTCTATTATAATGACTGGTAAACGTGAAGCTAGAAAAGTCACTATCGACCCTACTCTACTAGATGATAAAGATATGTTAGAAGATCTTATTGCAGCCGCAATCAACGATGCAGTTAGTAAAGTGAATAAAATGAAGAAAGAGAAAATGTCTGACGTCACATCAGGCATTCCATTACCTGCAGGCTTTAAACTTCCTTTCTAATATGATTAAAAAAGGCTTACTGGGGCAATTAATACAATGCTTTTGTTTTCTGCCCGGCGTTGGGCCAAAATCGGCTCAACGCATAGCCTTTTACATGCTACAACATGATAGAAATGGCGCAAAACTACTTGCAGAAACTTTGCTGACCGCCTTAAAAAACATTGATCACTGCCAACATTGCCGTACCTTAACAGAACACACTGTATGTGAAATTTGTGAAGATACCTCAAGGAATAGAGAATTACTTTGTATCGTAGAAAATCCAGCTGATGCATGGATTATTGAACAAGCAACTGCATTTAAGGGCTATTATTTTATTCTTCACGGTAAATTATCACCTCTCGATGGTATCGGTCCTAATGAACTTGGCTTAGATAGACTAGAAGCACGCCTTGCCACAGACAACATTCAAGAACTCATTTTAGCAACTAATTCAACTGTTGAAGGAGAGGCTACTGCCTACTTTATTAGTGAAATCGCTAGAAAATATAATATAAAGGCAAGCCGTTTAGCTCATGGTGTGCCGATGGGAGGGGAACTTGAATTTATTGACAGCGGTACTCTTTCACATGCGTTCAAAGGACGCAGCTTACTTTGAGAAATAATGATGAATAATTGCCTATTCTGCAAAATGGTCGCAGGCGACATTAAACCTGATGTAGTTTATGAAGATAAATCCGTACTCGCCTTCAGAGATATTAATCCTCAAGCACCTCTACATATTCTAATTATCCCTAAGCAACATATTCAAACTTTAAATGAACTTGAGAACACGGAACTGGCTGGGCATTTAATTCAAACAGCTACAAAAATTGCTAAAGCAGAAGGCCTTGCTGAAGACGGTTATAGAACTGTATTTAACTGCAATGCCAACGGTGGCCAAGAAGTTTATCACCTTCATTTACACTTACTTGCCGGGCGTCAAATGACTTGGCCCCCAGGCTAAACATGCGCTTTTATAAACTCAGGAATACGTTGTTCCAGCCAATACACTGGCTTATATAGCGTCCCACCACTAATAAACCCTACATGCCCACCACCTTCAGTGACTTCAACTTGCACACTATTAGATAATTCATCCAACGTAGGCAATACATCAGGCGTCATAAACGGATCATCTAACGCTTGTATGACCAAAGTAGGTACTTTAATAGATTTTAAGAATTGCCGAGAACTTGATCGCTGATAGTAATCATGCACATCTTTAAAGTCATGTAATCTTGCCACGACTTGATTATCGTATTGCCAAAATGATTTTATATAAGATACATCACCCAACTCCGCTATTTTAATGGCCTCATCCGTTAAACCTAATTGCTCTAAATAACGTTGCTTTGCACTGAGATATTCCTTTAATTCATCCAATAATTTATAACGATACAACTTAGAAAATCCTTTGTCTAAGGCTGAGGCGCAGATACTTAAGACTAAGGGGACAGAAACGGCCACAGCGGCAAATACAGACACATTCCCTTTTGATTCCCCCAACCATTTTAATAAAACGTTACCTCCAAGAGAAAACCCAACCATGGCAATCGGTGTATCAGGTTCACGTGCGCGTATCGTTTGATACAAAAAATCTAAGTCCTCCGTTTCACCAGAATGATAACACCGAGCAGAATGATTTAACTCGCCACTACAACCACGAAAGTTTAATACAACAGTTCGAAAACCATCCAATAACAATTGCTCTTGTAAGCCCCTTATATAAGTTGATTGAGAGCTACCTGTTAAACCATGCAATAAAACAATCAGTGGCTGATGCCTTTCACCCAACCAATCAATATCAATAAAATCATTATCCGGTGTAATTAAACGCTCTCTATATAAAAGATACTTTGGTGCAGCTTTTCTAAATAAGAAGGGGTAGATAGTCTGCAAATGAGCATTTTTTAACCACCACGCACTTTTAAAAGATGACTTTATAACGGCCGACATAAAAAATGCACGCTAAACAGATTGACTTTTTATAAAAGCGCCCGCAAAACCAACTTGTCTCCATGCCTCATATAACACAATTGCGACTGTATTTGATAAATTTAAACTTCGACTTTCCGCTTGCATAGGTAAGTATAGACAATGCTCTTCACCCATTTCCTCTAACATTGCGACAGGAATACCCCGTGTCTCTGGACCAAATATAAAGGCATCACCCGCTACAAAATTGACTTCACTGACAATACGAGTACCTTTCGTAGTTAATGCAAATAATCGATTAGGTTTTACAGTATCAATAAATACTTCAAAAGAAGGATGAACTTTAACAGCCACCCATTCATGATAATCTAAGCCAGCACGACGTAATTTCTTATCATCTAAATCGAAACCAAGTGGGCCAATGAGATGTAACTGCGTCCCTGTATTGGCACATAAGCGAATAATATTCCCTGTATTTGCGGGTATCTCAGGTTCAAACAAAACAATGTGAAACATAAAGATTAAAGACCTATTAAACTAACTATAATTTCAATTAACATCAACATTAATTCTATATACTATTAAAAACAAGTATTGTATTCAGTTTAATGATTACACAGCTAATTTATATTTTTTACGGAATATTTTATGAACTCTACGCTAAGCACAGTTGAAATTAAACCTAAATCAACTCATAAATACTCAATTATTTGGATGCATGGCTTAGGTGCTGATGGACATGACTTTGAGGGTTTAGCGCCTGAGTTACATCTTAATACGCTGGACCATATTCATTTTATTTTTCCAAATGCACCTATACAGGCGGTTACCATCAATGGTGGCGTTGAAATGAGAGCTTGGTACGATATATTAGAAAGAACACTAGAACGCAAAGTAGATATCAACGGCATCCATGAGTCTGCAAATTTAATCAATACGTTGATCAATAATGAATTAGAAAAGGGAATTCCTGCTGAACACATTTTATTAGCTGGTTTTTCACAAGGAGGCGTCATTGCTCTGCATACGGGCCTAAATTTTAAACAAAATATAGGCGGCATTATCGCCCTCTCTACCTATTTCCCAACCATCAATGAACTGACGGGAACGAAAAACACACCCATTTTTATGGCGCATGGAGTATTAGACTCTATTGTAGATATTGAATTAGGAAAAACTGTTTTTAACACCCTCCAACATTCTAACCATAACGTTGAATGGCATGATTATTTAATGGAGCACTCAGTGTGTGTGGATGAAATAAAAGATATTGCCCACTTTATCAACAAGCTATTCAAAAACTAGGACTATCTAAAAAAATCTACATTCACAAAAAAAGGGGGTGTAATCAATGATTACACCCCCTTTTTTCATTCTAAATAAATAAATTATGCTTTTGCAGCAATAATTATTTCATTAAATGCGTCCACTTTTAATTTACCTGTTTTAACAAGTTCAATACCGTTATCAACGATCATTTTGCTTAAACCTGGCGTTTTATAAACAATTAAGCATAAATAACCAACCACAGGGATAGCTATTAAAGCACCGATAAATCCATGCAGGCCAACAACACCTAGGAATTTAATGAGTAAAGCAATGGCATCAAGTGGCAATAAAACGATAGCGCCAAAATATGCAATTACAAAAAATGTAAATAATACAAACACTACAAATTGAAGAAGTCTAACCAACGCAAC
>CAIXDX010000275.1 GCA_903918335.1 uncultured Methylococcaceae bacterium
ATCAAACACGTCCATTAAATCTTTTAGACGGTTAGCATCATATAAATCGGCGTAAGTAAAAGTTGGGATTCCAAGAATAAGATTTTTCTGTTCCATAATGCTTTGGTTTGATTAGCTAAAGTTATTAAATAACAGTAAATTACTTAATAACAGTTCACTAAGGTTACTGAAAGGTATTTAACCGTGTATTTTAAGTAAATAATCCTATTTTATCCATCACTAATATACATTAGTGGCATGAAATAGCTTTATTTGTTAAATAGATGCGAGCTTGTGCAATGTTTATTAATGTTTATTAATGTTTATAAAGCAGTAACTCGTATTTTTAAGCCTTTAGCAAGGTGCGTTATTAGGGCGTAATAAGTTTTTGTTACCCCAATATCTCCTGCCAAACTTGCGCCACTTTCTGGCTTAATTCAGCTACGGCTTCTGCATCCACAATCACTGTTTCACCTTGTAATACCTGCCTATGACCGAAATTTCGATAAGCACAATAGGCTTTAGTTAATAGTTTTGCTTGAGCTTGGCTAAAGAAACCAATCGCTTCAAGATCTGCCAATAAGCGGACATTATCGGTATAAGTAGTCAATCTTGGATGAGTAGCAGTGCTCGCTAAAACGCCATACTGCACCAAAAACTCGATATCAACGATTCCCCCTGTACTGTGCTTTAAATCAAATTGATGTTGTGCTTTAGTCGCTAAAACCTCACGCATCTTCTCTCGCATCTCACGCACTTCTGTTTTTAAGGTTGATATGTCTCTGGGTAAATTTAATATGCGAACACGTATGGCTTCAAAAGCCGTTTTTAAGTCCCTATCTCCGGCAATAAATCGGCCTCGAACTAAAGCTTGATGCTCCCATGTCCAGGCTTCATCTTGTAAATACTGTTCGTAAGCATGAATCTGCGTCACTAATAACCCCGAATTACCATTAGGTCGTAAACGCATATCCACTTCATACAGCACGCCTGATAACAATTTAGTATCTAAAATATGTCGTACCTTTAACCCCAAGCGCCCATAAAACTGCGCACAAGAAATGGGCTTTTCGCCCTGCGTTAAGGCATTACCATCGGGGCAATCATAAATAAACACTAAATCTAAGTCAGAGCCATAGGCTAATTCGATACCCCCCAATTTGCCAAAACCTAATAAAGCAAAGCCTTTATGCTCTTGGTCGGTATCAGGCGGCGTACCATGTTTATCCACTAGCATTAACCAGGCACTTTCTATCACCCGAGCCGCAATGCTTTCTGCGATATAGGTGAGATAATCGCTCACCACCATAATGGGAATCACGCCCATAATATCGGCCGCTGCGACTTTTAAGACATGAATATGTTTAAACTGTCGCAAAGCAATCATAATTTGTTCTAGATCTTGCTTATCGATGGATTTGAATAAATCGACCAACTGCACATCTAAATCTGCTTTGGTAAGCGGCTCACATAAGGTACGAGTATCTAATAGCTCATCAAATAATATGGGGTATCTTGCTAAATAATCACAGACCCAAGCACTGGCAGAAGCCAATTTTAATAACTGCGCCAAAGCCTCTGTGTTTTCTGCTAATAACGCTAAATAAACATTTCTACCGGCGACCGCTTCAAACAAACCTAATAAGCGTTTTAAAGTAACATCTGGATTAACCACTTTTTGCAAGGCGCTAATTAATTGTGGCATTAACCGATCTAACGTCTGTGCGCCTTTCGTCGTTAGGCGCCTAATAGTCGGTGCCGTTTTAAACTGCTGAATCGCTAACAAACTGGCTGCGCTGTCCTTAAAACCATAGGCGGTTAAGTGCTCTTCTAAAGCCTCCGCTTCAACTAAACCTGTCCAAATCTGCACACTGGCTTGATCTTTTATGGCTAGTTTCGAGACTGAAAAAACTTGATCAAATATCGATTGCACGGCATCACGCACATGATCTAACTCGGTCTTAAAACTATCCCAATCTACATAATCTAAAGAATAAGCTAAGCATTGTTGGCCTTCCACGCTCGCTGGTAAATCATGCGTTTGCTGATCTTGATACTGCTGAATATGATTTTCTACTCTGCGCAAAAAACAATAAGAGGTCATGAGCTGTTCTGCATCCGTCTTGGGTAACAGACCTAATATACTCAACTGACTTAAAATTTCTAAAATAGGTCGTACTTGCAATGATTTATCAGTACCCCCGCGTATTAACTGAAAAGCCTGACCGATAAACTCACACTCTCGAATCCCCCCCGGCCCTAACTTAACATTGTCCATACGATCTTTACGACGTAACTCTTGAGTAATCTGCATTTTTAAAGACCGCAGTTCTTCAAAGGCACCATAATCCAGATAACGCCTGTACACAAAAGCATTCAGCATCGCCATCAGTTGCGCACCGGTATTAAAATCCCCCGCCACCTGCCGTGCTTTAATCATGGCATAGCGCTCCCATTCTCGCGCTTGAGTTTGATAATAGTTTTCCATGCCTTCAAAACTCATAATCACAGGACCACTATCACCAAACGGTCTTAGACGAATATCTGTCCGAAATACAAAGCCATCCACGGTGATTTCATCTAACACCTTCAGCAAGCGTTGACATAATCGCGTAAAAAATTCGCTATAGCTGGTTTCTTTTCTATCCGCTAACACACCATTTTCTGGATACGCAAAAATCAGATCAATATCAGATGAATAGTTAAGCTCATAAGCGCCCAACTTACCCATACCTAACACAATGATTTGTTGTGGCGAACCGTCGGATAAAACGGGGACGCCTTTAAGTTCGCAGGCTTCTTGATACAAAAAAGCTAAGGCAAAATGAATACAAGCCTCTGCTAACCAAGATAATTCGGCTAAGGTTTCTGATAAAGGCGCCCAGCCTGCTAAATCCCGCCAAGCGATTCTAACCATGGCTTGGCGGCGAAAATAACGGAGTTTTTGCATTAACTCTGCTTCGGTTAACACGTCTAACTGAACTAACTTTTGTGCATAATCGTTTTGCTGGTAAGCCTTAAACAAATCACCTGTATTGACTAAATCGACGAGCAATTCGGGATATCTAAAACAACTCTCAGTCACAAATTGACTCGACGCCCATACTTTTATAAAGCTAGCACTGAGTGAAGGTGACAAGGATAAATCAAGCTTTAAAGTAGCGAGTCGTTCATCCCACTGATCTAATGCTATTAAGACAGCAGCCTTTATTGACTCGGGTAATTTATCAAGATCAGATTTAAAGCGTGTAGTTGAGGTCATATAAAAGATAGGTATTAG
>CAIXDX010000276.1 GCA_903918335.1 uncultured Methylococcaceae bacterium
CATGATTATGGCACCTAATAAAACCTTGGCGGCACAATTATATGGAGAGATGAAAGAATTCTTTCCTGAAAATAGTGTTGAATACTTCGTATCTTATTATGATTACTATCAGCCCGAGGCCTATGTGCCTGCATCTGATACGTTTATTGATAAAGATGCTGCTATCAATGAGCATATTGAGCAAATGCGTTTGTCTGCGACCAAGGCTTTATTAGAAAGACCCGATACGATTATTGTAGCGACTGTGTCGGCTATTTATGGCTTGGGTGAGCCAGAGTCGTATTTCCAAATGGTATTGCACTTGGTTGTAGGTGATTTGATTAAACAGCGTGATATATTGCGCCGTTTAGCAGAAATGCAATATACCCGAAATGATATTGAACTTCGAAGAGCTACCTATCGCGTGAGAGGGGAAGTGATTGATGTCTTTCCGGCTGAGTCAGATAGTGAAGCATTAAGGATTGAATTGTTCGATGATGAAGTTGAGCGCTTATCTTTGTTTGATCCTTTAACAGGAGAAATTATTCATAGAGTGGCGCGATACACGGTTTACCCAAAAAGCCATTATGTAACACCACGAGAGCAGTTATTGGCGGCCGTTGAAGCGATTAAAGTTGAATTAAAGGAGCGTTTAGAACAGTTACGTGGACTCAATAAGCTAGTCGAAGCGCAGCGACTCGAACAACGTACGCTGTTTGATATTGAGATGATATTAGAAGTGGGGTATTGTTCGGGAATTGAAAATTATTCGCGCTATTTGTCGGGCAGGGCCTCAGGTGAATCGCCACCCACTATGTTTGATTATTTGCCTGCTGACGCTTTAGTTATTATTGACGAAAGTCATGTGACGGTACCGCAAATAGGAGCTATGTATAAGGGTGATCGTTCTCGTAAAGAAACCTTAGTTGAGTATGGATTTAGATTGCCTTCGGCTTTGGATAATAGACCATTGATGTTTGATGAGTTTGAAGCTAAATCTCCTCAACGTATTTATGTATCTGCAACGCCAGGCCCTTACGAAAAAGCACATTCGGGCGTTTTTGCAGAGCAGGTGGTTAGGCCGACAGGTTTATTGGATCCTATTGTAGAGGTTCGTCCTGCTACGACTCAAGTAGATGATTTATTATCAGAGATTAATCTGCGCATTGCTGTTAAAGAACGGGTTTTAGTTACCACGTTGACTAAAAGGATGTCAGAGGATTTAACCGAATATTTAAGCGAGCATGGTATTCGGGTGCGCTATTTACACTCTGATATTGATACGGTAGAACGTGTCGAGATTATTCGAGATTTACGACTGGGTAAATTTGATGTTCTGGTCGGGATTAACTTATTAAGAGAAGGCTTAGATATTCCAGAAGTTTCCTTGGTTGCTATTTTAGATGCCGATAAAGAAGGATTTTTAAGGTCGGTGGTATCTTTAATCCAAACTATTGGTCGGGCGGCAAGAAACAGTCATGGTAAGGCGATACTCTATGGTGATCGTATTACTAAGTCTATGCAGCAAGCCATAGAAGAGACAGAGCGTCGTAGAGAAAAACAGCATAAATTTAATATCGAGCATGGTATTGAGCCAAAGACTATCTTTAAGTCTATTACAGATATTCTGCAAGTTTCTATCCCAGGCTCAGGAGTTTCTGGGGATAAACCATTAAGTAAAGTTGCTGAGCATAAAGCAGATTATAGTGCGATGACACCTAAACAAGCGGGTAAAAAAATTAAGCAGTTGGAAGATGAAATGTATCGTTATGCAAAGAATCTAGAATTTGAGCAAGCGGCAAGAATTCGTGATGAAATAAAAAAACTGCAAGATCAATTATTAGCTTAATTGTTTGTAGTCGTAAAAATATAGAATGAGAAAAGAGGTTTAGCATGACAAATTATGAGCATAGTAAAAAAGCGCGACGTGTCGCTTCGGTGGTGTATTTGATTATCATGGGATTTATATTTATCGGTACTTACCTGTCCAATGAGGAAAAAGCAGCGGCTAAAAAGTCACCAGATTCTATAGAAGTGTTAACACCTATGCAAAAAGCCGAGTAATAACAGTGAGTACAATTCAACCCAATAACCCATTGCACGGTTTATCCTTAGAGACGATATTAACAAAGCTTGTTGATTATTACGGCTGGACAGATTTAGGGGAGATAATTGTTATTAGATGTTTCACTCATGAACCCAGTATTAAATCGAGTCTTAAGTTTTTAAGAAAAACACCTTGGGCAAGACTTAAAGTCGAAGAACTCTATCTAGATACCGAATTTTAGAAGCTTCATTGAATATTACTAGAGAAGTGACAAAAGTTTATGAAAGTGTGCTGATAGATTACAATGTCACCCAAATTAAAAATCTGGATCCATAGTATGTTGGGTTCCGTGCTAGTAAACTTAATCTTTTAAAGTGAATGAATAAAATAAAATGCGCAGTTATTGGAACGGGGTATTTAGGTAAATTTCATGCAGAAAAATATGCTTCATTACCTAACTGTGAATTGGTAGCAGTTGTTGATATAAATGAAGAGGCGGCTAAAGCCGTTGCTGATAAGTTTGGGGCCGAAGCCTTAACAGATTATCAATCATTATTAGGCAATGTTGATGCGGTAAGTATTGTGGTTCCCACTACATTGCATCACAAAGTTTCTAAAGATTTTCTTAAGGCGGGCTCGCATGTTCTTGTTGAGAAACCCATTACGGTTACCGTAGAAGAAGCCGATGAATTAATAGCCATCGCTAAAGCTAATAATCTTATTCTACAAGTTGGGCATTTAGAGCGCTTTAATCCTGCTGTTTTAGGCTTAGATAAAGACGAAAAACCTTTATTTATAGAGTCTCACCGATTGTCACCTTTTAATCCTCGCGCTAATGATGTGAGTGTGGTGTTAGATTTAATGATTCATGACATCGATATTATCCTGGCTTTGGTGGATTCAGATGTTGAGCGAATTGATGCGAGCGGTACAGCAGTATTAACGCAAGGTACAGATATCGCAAATGCACGAATACTCTTTAAAAATGGTTGTGTTGCTAATGTCACTGCTAGTCGTATCAGCATGAAGATGGAACGTAAGATGCGTCTGTTCAGACCGAGTTCTTATGTTTCTGTGGATTTTCAAAATCGGGTGTTGAGTAAATATCGCACGGGCCAAAAAGAAATGTTTCCTGGTATCCCTGAAATAGAAACGGAAGAAATTGTTTTTGAGGGTGGAGATGCGCTACTGGAAGAAATCAAACATTTTATTAATTGCATTGAGACAGGTGTTAATCCTCTTGTTTCTGGCGAAGCGGGCCGAAGAGCCCTTGCTACTGCAATTCAAATTACCCAGTTATTGGGCGACAAGTAATTACTCATTCAAATAGAAAAAGGCAAAATCAACATGATACCTATGGTAAACCTGAAGGCTCAATATGCTGAAATTAAAGAAGAAGTTGAGCGCGGTCTAGCTGAAACAATTGAAAACTGTTCTTTTATCTTAGGCCCTAATGTGCAAGCCTTTGAAAAAGAAACTGCGGCCTATTTAGGTGTTAAACATGCAATCGGTGTCGCGTCAGGTACTGATGCTCTGCATTTAGCGTTAATTGCTGAAGGTATTGGCGCCGGCGATGAAGTTATTACCACGGCTTTTACTTTTATTGCTACGGCAGAAGCGATTGCTTATGTTGGGGCTATACCTGTTTTTGTGGATATTGATCCCCGTACTTATAATATTTCACCTGAAGTGATTGAAGCGGCTATTACGCCAAAGACTAAAGCGATTATGCCTGTCCATTTATTCGGCCAACCGGCTGACATGCCAGAGATCGTGGAAATCTGTGAGAAATACAATTTAAAATTGATTGAAGATTGTTGCCAGTCTTTCGGTGCATCAATCAAGGGCCAACAAACCGGTGCTTTTGGTGATGCGGGTGCTTATAGTTTCTTCCCGAGTAAAAATTTAGGTGCCTTTGGTGACGGTGGTTTAGTAGTCACTAATTCCGATGAAACCGCAGCTAAGATTAAACAATTAAGAAATCATGGTTCAGACATCCGTTACTATCATGATGTAATTGGTTATAACAGTCGCTTGGATGAAATGCAGGCGGTCATTTTAAGAGCTAAGCTAAAACGTATCGATCAATACAATCAAGGTCGTCGTCACGTTGCGCATTTATATGCGGAATTAATGGCGGATTTGCCTGTTGTTACCCCTTATGAAGATGAGGTGGGTGAGCATGTTTATCATCAGTATGTTGTTTTGTCTGATCGTCGTGATGAGATTTTAAAAGCACTGCAGGACAATCAAATAGGTTGTGCTATTTATTATCCCGTGCCGTTACATCAGCAAAATGTCTTTAAAGAAGCTTATGCAGAGGTGAGTTTGCCGGTCACTGAATCAGTAGCTCAAACTTGCTTTGCGTTACCGATCTGTCCTTTCTTGTCTGATGATGATATTCACAAAATTGTCAGTGTGATTAGAGGTGTATTAACGGCATAAGTAATGTCTGTAAACAAGCCGTTTAAGGTTTTATTTAGCGCCGGAGAGTCTTCGGGCGATCACCACGCCGCTAATATGTTTCTGGAATTAAAGAAACATCAGCCTAATATAATAGGTTTTGGCATGGGCGGCGCTAAAATGGCGCAGGCCGGTATCGATATTCGCTACGATTCAAGCGCTATCGGCGTGATTGGGGTGATTGAAGTATTAAAGCATTATGGTGAAATACGCCGTGCTTTAAAGTTAATGCAACAACTCGCTGAAAAAGAGCGCCCCGACTTATTAGTCTGTGTTGATTACAAAGAGTTTAATTTTAAGCTAGCGCGTTACGCTAAAAAGTGTGGCATCAAAGTTCTGTTTTATGTTGGGCCGCAAGTGTGGGCTTGGCGTCCCGGTCGAGTTAAAACTTACGGCAAGGCCACCGACATGATGGCGGTTATCTTTCCGTTTGAGCCGCCCTATTATGAAGCAGAGCAAGTGCCTGTGCGTTATGTAGGGCACCCTTCAGTTGATAAAGTCCATCCTCAGCGTTCTAAAACACAAGATTTAACGCTGTTTAATTTAGATCCCACTCAGCCCATTGTCGGCATACTCCCAGGGAGTCGAGCGAATGAAATTAGTCGCTTATTGCCGGTGATGCTTGCCGCCGCTAAGCAGTTAAAAATTCAATTCCCATCGGTGCAGTTTTTATTGCCCCAAGCGGATTCTATTTCAGATGAGTTGTTACAATCTTATTTAAGTCATTCTGAGCTTGATATAACAGTGCTTAAGCACCAAGCCTATGATGTGATTCAATGTTGTGATGTGGTGATGACCACTTCAGGTACCGCTACGCTAGAAATTGCTCTGTTAGGTATTCCAATGGTGATTACTTATAAACTATCCCCCTTCACGTATTATCTGGGTCGATTATTAGTTAATATTGCTTTTATTGGCTTACCGAACATTGTTTTTGGTAAAGCCATTATTAAAGAACTCATTCAACACGAAGCCAGTCCAGAAAACTTAGTTAAAGAACTGAGTTTAATTCTGACGGATATCACTTATGCAGAACAGATGCGTCATAACCTTGAGCTGGTTAAAGAGCAATTAGGTGTGGGTGGTGGGTCTAAGAATATGGCCGAACTCGCCTTAGAAATGTTGCGCCAAGCTTAGTTTTCTAAAGCAAAATTTCTTCTGTCACATCAGTTTTACATTAAATCTGGTAGACTTGGTAAGGTTTTTTCCTCACGGTAAGTTTATCTTAGGATTGTTATATGCAAAATCAGGACTCCGCTACCATCGATGGTAATCAAGCAGCTGCGACCATCGCCCATAAATTGAATGAAGTCATCGCTATTTACCCAATAACGCCCTCATCTAACATGGGTGAATGGGCGGATGAATGGTCTTCTAAAGGTCAAGTTAATCTCTGGGGAACGGTTCCCCAAGTCACCGAAATGCAAAGTGAGGCCGGCGCCGCCGGTGCGATTCATGGTGCATTACAAGCGGGCTCAATGGCAACGACTTTTACGGCATCTCAAGGCTTATTATTGATGTTGCCTAATATGTATAAGATTGCCGGCGAACTGACACCTACTGTGTTTCATATTGCCGCAAGATCCTTAGCGTGTCAGGGCTTGTCCATATTTGGAGATCACAGTGATGTGATGTCAGCCAGAATGACCGGCTTTGGTATGTTATGTTCCAACTCTCCACAAGAGGTGCATGACTTTGCCTTAATTGCCCATGCCGTGGCCTTAGAAAGTCGTATTCCTTTAATGCATTTCTTTGATGGTTTTAGAACTTCGCACGAAGTCGCCAAACTTAAGCTGTTAGATGACACTGTCTTACGAGCGATGATTAAAGACGAGTGGGTTAGCGCACATCGTAGTCGAGCCTTATCGCCCGATAAACCCGTATTACGCGGTACGGCTCAAAATCCAGATGTGTATTTTCAAGCCCGAGAGTCTGTTAACAGCTATTACCAAGCCATGCCAAACATTGTGCAAACAGCGATGGATCGTTTTGCAGAACTGACGGGTCGCCAGTATCAATTATTTGAATATGTCGGCGCTGCAGATGCAGAACGCGTCATTATCATCATGGGTTCAGGTGCAGAAGCGGCGGAAGAAACATTAGATTATTTAAGTCGCCAAGGTGAATCGGTGGGCTTACTTAAAGTTAGATTATATCGTCCATTCTCTGCTGAACATTTAATTGCAGCCTTGCCAGTAACCTGTAAAAAGCTTGCCGTATTAGATCGCACTAAAGAACCGGGGGCTGATGGCGAGCCACTATATAAAGATGTGTTAACCGCGTTAGTGCAAGATTTTAGTAGTGAAACGCCTAAGTTTACCCAGTTACCTAAAGTCATCGGTGGGCGTTATGGCTTGTCCTCTAAAGAGTTTACTCCAGGGATGATTAAAGCAATTTATGATGAATTGAAGCAAACTCAACCTAAAAATCAATTTACCATCGGTATTAATGATGATGTTACCCACACCAGTTTAAATTGGGATGCAACTTATCGTACTGATGCACATGCCGATACGTTCCAAGCTATGTTTTATGGTTTGGGCAGTGATGGTACAGTCAGTGCCAACAAGAACAGTATTAAAATTATTGGCTCGGCGACTGATTGTCATGCGCAAGGTTATTTTGTGTATGACTCTAAAAAATCAGGTGCAGTCACTGTATCTCATTTACGCTTTGGTCCTAAACCGATTCGTTCTACGTATTTAATCGCAGAAAATGATGCTAACTTTATTGGCTGTCATCAGACTATCTTTTTAGAA
>CAIXDX010000277.1 GCA_903918335.1 uncultured Methylococcaceae bacterium
ACTACAAATTGAAGAAGTCTAACCAACGCAACATTAACTTTTTTCATAAATACTTTCAATTTCCTAATTACTGTAAGAGGCTTTTATATCAGTAAACCTTACTGACCCCATTTATCTTGCCCAATAGGCCTACTTTTGAAGCGTGAAATTATACCTTAAAGACATTAAAAAACTTCATATTTCTTTTTAAGAAACAGCCTATATATTATACCTCCCGCAACAAAGCCGCCTAAATGAGCCCACCATGCCACATTGATATGCGTATCGCCAAAGATTATAGCTGTCGTAGCATTATGTAATTGCCATAAAACCCATAACCCCAAAAAAGTAATTGCAGGCACATGAAAGATCATCGGCGGAAAAAACACAATCACTTGTTCCATTGGATACATAAAAAAATAAGCCGCCAACACACCCGCGATAGCACCCGAAGCACCGATAACAGGAATCTCAAGCGTAGGGTCGAAATACCACTGTAAAAGTGTCGCAAATACTCCACAAATCAAATAAAAGAATAAAAAACGGACCCGCCCCATTCTATCCTCAATATTATCGCCAAAAATCCACATAAACCACATATTGACCAAAAGATGAGTCCAAGTAGCATGCAAAAATAAATTAGTCACAAAGGATAAATATCCATCGAAAGGCAACTCTGCTGACACGCCTGAATAACGAGCAGGTATCATTCCGTATTGGTGTAACAAACCAATAGCGGCCTGATCAGGCATTAACTTCATGCCGATAAAAATGCCAATACATATCGACATAATTGTCCATGTTACATAAGGGATTGAATGACAAGGAGCCGTATCTCTAATCGGTATCATATTGGAGCCTTAAATAAGTAAAAATAGCGCTTTAAGCTTAACATCTATCTTCAGGATTGCAATACACTCAGATTAAATCATCTCAACCAACTAAAACACTTATAATAAAGCTTACTCAGATTTTTATAATCCGCATTAAACCCGTTATTCGATAAGACACATGCCAGAAATCTCACCTGAACAGCCAATTACTTTTTCAAACCTATGCTTAGCAGAGCCCCTGATCAAAGCAATCACGAAAATGGGCTATGCCACACCTACCCCCGTTCAAAAGAAAGCAATACCGCTAGCATTAGAATATAAAGATTTATTAGTGAGTGCAGAAACAGGCAGTGGTAAAACGGCGGCATTCTTATTACCGACGCTGCAGAATCTTATCAGTGTGCCTTGTAAAACTATAGGTACACGAGCATTAATACTGGCCCCTACCCGTGAACTTGCACAACAAATCTTCAATCAATGCCAACAACTGCTCCAATTTACCGACCTTAGAGTCGGTATTATTACGGGAGGTGATGATTTTAGACTACAACAAAATATGTTACGCAGAAATACTGAAATTGTTATAGCGACGCCAGGACGTTTACTGGAGTTAATGGAGCAACAAACGCCTAACTTTACACATCTTGAAACCCTCATCTTAGATGAAGCTGATCGTATGTTAGACATGGGGTTTAGTGAAGACGTCTTACATATTGCTAATAGCTGTAATAAACAAAGACAAACGCTATTATTTTCTGCCACATTAACCCATTTTGGCGTGATTAAAATGGCCGACAAACTACTCACTCACTATGAGATAGTGGCTTTGAATACCTTACATGACGGCCATCGTAATATCGAGCAGCAAATCATTGTTGCGGATGATAACAACCATAAAGAAAAACTCTTGGCGTGGTTATTAATCAATGATCAATATGATAAAGCACTCGTATTTACTAATAGCCGATTACAAGCTGATGCCTTACGTGGCCCACTGCGTGGCCAAAAATTACGTGTCGGTGTGTTGCATGGCGAAATGGATCAAAAAGATCGTAATCGAATGATGGAACTGTATAGAAACGGTGACGTTAATATTATGATAGCCACCGACTTAGCAGCGAGAGGCCTAGATATCGAAGGAATCAACTTAGTCATAAATTTCGATGTGCCTAGAAATGGCATTAACTATATACATCGTATTGGTAGAACCGGACGTATTGATGCACTCGGAGTGACTATAGCACTGGTTAAAAGTACTGAATGGAATTTAATGTCTGGCATAGAACGCTTCTTAAAACAATCGTTCAAACGTCGTACGATTAAAGAATTAGAAGGGAATTATAAAGGCCCTAAAAAACTTAAAGCCTCAGGAAAAGCGGCCGGAATAAAGAAAAAAGAAACTAAGAAAAAGGACACTACAGAAAAAGTAAAAGTAAGACTCAGAGATAAAAAGAACATTGGTAAACGCAGAACACCCTCTGCACAAAAAACAACTGAATCTATTTCTAATCAAACGCCGACTGCTTAGATTTTTTCTAACAGTATCACTTACACACCATATAATTTACGTTTACGCCAGAATGTAGCTCTACTCATGCCCACTAAACCCGCTGCTGGCGTTACTCTTCCATAAGTTGTTTTTAAGGCTTTCTCAATAGCCTCTTTTTCTTCTTGTGGACTGATTGGCTTATAAAAACGAGGTTTCTCGACTAACTCCACGTTAACAGGCTTTGATTCTCTAAACTCTGGAGGCAATTCAGAACATCGCAATACTGATCCTCTACCTACCGCAAAAGCATATTCCACAACATTATGTAATTCTCTAATGTTACCAGGCCAACAATAATCCAATAAAGTACGCATAGCCTGCGGGTCTATTTTTTCTATATGCCTAAAGTTATCTGCATTATGTAACTTAATAAAATGCCACAACAATAAACTAATATCTTCTCTACGTTCACGCAGGGGTGGTAAAAATATCGGCACCACTCTTAAACGATACATCAAATCTTCACGAAAATGACCCTTTTTAACCTCTTCACGCAATGATCTATGTGTAGCCGCGACGATACGTACATCCACACTTATCGATTTATCACCACCGACGGGAATATAGTTTCTTTCTTGAATCACACGTAATAATTTAGCCTGTAACTCTAGAGGCAACTCACCCACTTCATCTAAAAATAAGGTTCCCCCTTGGGCTCTATAAAACAAACCATGATGGTCTTTAATAGCGCCTGTAAAGGCCCCTCTTACATGACCAAACAACTCACTTTCTAATAGACTACTGGATAAAGCGGCACAATTGATTGCCAAAAATGGTGCAGAGCGCCGACCACTCAAATCATGAATAGCCTTGGCTACAAGTTCTTTACCAGAACCACTTTCCCCTCTTACTAATACAGTCGCTGTTGTTTCTGCAGCATTCTCAATAATCTGAAACACCGCTTGCATAGCAGGAGAACGGCTAATTAAACCTTGAAAACTATCACTGGGGACTTCTGGTTGTCTCGTTATAACTTGACTATTAAGCTGTTGGTTTAATCTCACTACATAACCACAAATCATATGATTTACACCATACAACACATACACAATTTGATTTAGTAATAGGGTTGAGCCGTCAGATTTAACAACACTTATTAGTTTAGGAGTTTGAGCTAAAACACCACTAATTTTAAATTCCGCTAAAAACGCATTAACCGAGTTATTTATTACACTAAATCCAGTTAATTCTTCAGCACCCTGACTCCAATACAACATCGTTTGATGTTGATCTAAAAGATAATAGGGTTCGGTAGTAAATGATGATACAAATTGAGATACTAACTCAGACGCAGAATAATCTTTAAGCCAGCGTTCAAAAGTAGCATGAAGCGATGATACAGAGGATAATGATTTCATTAGATATCACAAAGTAAAATTATCGTTTAAAGTTAACAATAACAAATACCTTGTGATAAGCCAACTGTACTACTTTGCGTTACGCCAAAGCCACACACCGAAAGCTACGACGACAACAATAAATAAAACGATCAGGAAAGGATTATCGTATAAAGTCTCGACTATACCCCCAACCCCTTGTGCAGTTTTTTGATAATAAGGACCCATCTTCATTTCCCGACTAAAAAATCAAAATACAAATAATCAATACCAGCCAGACGAACAAATTATTGGATAGACTTATGTTTATAAAATAAAGTGCATGCCTTAATATTAATATAACGTAGTTTGAGGCATATGCAATACCTACAAACCTAATTCTTTAATGATACTATCAGGTTTAACAAAGTTAATAAATCTTGACCATGGTTGACCCGGTGCACGCCTAACAAAAAACACCGTCACATGATTCATTTTGTCACCTCGATAGACATCAAACGCTTTTTCAAACGCAAAAATATCATCGTAATGCCCAGTATAATGTATCCACTGAGGTCCCGCTTCAAGTTGATGAGCATATTGGGTGAGACGATCTGGCGTATCAAACTCAGGGTCTACAGTAATAGAGGCCATGTGAATTTGATTAGCACGTGGCCCTAATTTAGTCTGCACACCTTTCATGACATGACTAATAACGGGACATACCGCTTTGCAACTAGTGTAAACGAACGTCAACAAAACAGGCTTTCCATCGTCTAATTCATTAGGAAAGTCCGCTGTGGTACCATCTTGACGAATCAACTTTAAAGACGGTAAAACCACATTCGGAACCACTGATAAAACAGCCGAGTGATCGACAGGCGCCTCAATTTCAGCTAACGCAAAACCAGCACTAAGTAGTTGTAATACCGTGAACAACACTGCCCTTACTATTAATTTCATCTGCTATTTATTCCTCAATTATTCGATCGGAATCAGGTACAAACATCTGGCCATCAAATTTAGTAATATACCCACTTCTATTGGCAAAACGTTGCGCAGGACTCAGTCCTGGTCGGGCGTATGAACCCCAAAATTGCAGATCCATGCCAAAGATATTTTCTACGCGTTCAACTAAATAATCTTTATACAGATTTTCTACCATCTGAGCGACGGCCTCTTGTAAGATCAGCATACTGAAATAAACATCCGACTGAATAACTTCTTTTGAGGCTTCAAACTTATGACCAACAATCCAATTATAGAATGATTTTAATTGTTTAATTCTCGTACTTGGAATTTCAAAAGGGTAAATGACACGTGCATTTTTCCAAGGGTCTTTCAACTCTTTTGCACCCGATTTCATAATCAATAAAGAACCGGATAAATAAACTTTTGCCTGCTCAGGAATATGTATCGTTCCAAGCTTATCAAGATCTGCTTGTTCACACCAACAAAAGACTATCTCATCGGGACCTAACTTCGCAAATCTTTCACTGATATCAGACAGATCATCCTCACTGAATTCTATCGTTTCGTCAGGGATATTTTGGTCTTTTAATTTTAAACTTAATTCTTTTGATACCGTTTCGCCAACACTATCAGGAGTAAAGATTTGTATTACATTACTGGGTTTCTTAATAACGCTCTTTTTTAATGCTGTACTAAATAAATTAGCATCCAACCCCAACCCTTTAGAGAAATAAAGATTATAGCGACCTGCGTTATTTGACGCATATAACTCACTTCGAAGCAAACAAGGCGTTTCATGCGTCTCGCAAAACTCATGCACAGGGTCTGCTGCTTGATACGAAACACCCGATACTAAAGCAAAAACAGCTTGCTGCTTATTAAAATCTTCTAACTGTGATTCCCAAGTATCAGGATCACCCTTCAATTCCCAAAAATGAAATTTCCATTCATAATTGTTGATGCGTAATCGATCAAAACCAAAACTACGATGGGATTGAGCATTACTCATAGTGTCGTTGTGTTGTATTACAAATGTCTCGATTTCAGTTTTTACAATTTGCTTGGTTTGTTCATCGACTTCAGGTGTAAACACCGTCGCAAAATGTAACTCGCCAGGAACAACTCCCGTCGATTGTGTTAAAGATAACTGGTGTAAGTAAGCCACCAAGCTACTCATAGCCTCTTTATCTAACTTGTACCGTGGCATAACCATGGTAAGTTCACGACCTTTATCATTAGTTCCCGTACTGATTACATTTGCTAGCGTACTATCCGTGTAAGTATGATCCTTAGTCGTTATCCCCATAGGATGACTCGGATCTGTAACTGCAAAGGGATGTTTTGTCGAAGCAAACAAAAAATTAGCTGATATTGGAGGCATCAGTGTTTTACCCTCAACCCCCCCCATACCACTATACCTATGACAGTTTGCACAGGCTGCATCCTTGCCAACCACATTATAATCGTTTGCACCTACACCAATTAATGGCTCACCATTCGGTAAGATGCCTTTATCATATATTTGTCGCCCCTGTTCAATTTCATCAGCGAATGACACAAATGACAGTAAAAAACCAAGCAATACTATAAGAGTAGATTTTGTAAACAATGCAATTACCTAATTTTTGAGGTGAAGGGTGTTTGATGAGCTGACTATTTTTGATCTTGAGTCGTTATATCACTGCCGTTATCTCTGGGATTAATAGACAACAATTCAATATCAAATAATAGAGTCTGGTTTGGACCAATTTCTCTACCGATGCCTGCAGCACCATACGCTAAACTTGCAGGGACTAGTACTTCCCAATGCGAACCCACCGACATCAATTGTAATGCCTCTTGCCAACCAGGAATCACACCTTGTAAATTAAAAGAAACTGCGCCGCCTGAACGCTCAGAACTGTCAAATACTTTACCATCTACAAACGCACCTTTATATTTACATACAACGGTATCATTTAAACTAGGTTTTGGGCCCGTACCTTCTTTGATAATTTTGTATGATAAGCCACTGGGTAGTGCTACCACGCCTTTTTCAGTTTTAAACTTTGCAATGAACTCATCACCGGCCTTTTGGTTGGCAATTTTAAGCGCATTATGAGAAGCCATTTGTTTGTCTCTTAGTTCATTGTGATAGACCGTCATCACTTTATTGAACTCTTCGTCATCCATAGCAAGCTTTTTACCTGTAAACACATCTTTCATGCCTTTAAAAAGCGCATCCGTGTTCAAATCTAATTTTAAATTTTTAAAATTATTTGCGATATCAACACCTACCCCATAACTTTCTTTGTCTTTCTTTGTTTTTAACTCTTCAGCGACTACTGCACCGCTATTAAACACGCCTAGCGCTAACATGGCTAAGCATAACTTAGAATATTTCATAAGCATTTACCAGTATAAATAATAAAACTGGGGCGCATAATGCGCCCCAGGGTTAACGTAAATATCTAACTAGATATTATGAATTACATTACTGTACTGCAACAGATGCAGGTGAAAATCCCGACATAGTTGGCCAAGCAGTAAAACCATTCGAACATTTAGTAGCGGAGTTACTTACCACACCATTTGCAGTTGCAGGTGGGAATTGACCACAGCCCACCACGTTAACTGCTGTTGCTCGATACAGAGTTCCTGCAACCGATGGCACCGGAATAGTGATAGTTCCATTGGTACCTGTTCCAGAAGCTGTCGATCTTGCGCCTGCTATTGATCCTAATGGAGTAGGTCCAACTGGGTATAGACCCGATTGAACACTACTTGGATTTTGAGCCGCAGGAGGAGTAGGTTGAGGACTACCGTATGGTACCCATGGCCCACCGTTAACAGATTTTTCAATAAGGAAGTCTGTCTCATTAAAACTCATATCGGTTATCACAAGATTTGCACCGCTTCTAGCTAATGTGGGTGCATTTTTAGGTGCAGTCACAAAACTAATAGGTCTCATCATGTCATGTTCCTCATGGCTGAGCAAATGACAGTGATAAACATATTCCGAACCATAGTTAATCAAGTTATTAGTAATAAGAACTTGGTTGCCTGTTGGATCTACACTTGTATACGGAACACAGTTTGGCCCAATAAATTGTTGTTGGGCAAATGGGTTCAAAATACAATTAACAGGCCCAAGCGTATAGTTTGTACTACCTACTGGCGATATGGTGTCCATCGCACGAATACTGTTTGGAATATCCCAAGGTATTGGTATGTTTTTAGGACGCATCGCCACAATTACTTTAGTAAGTGGTTCTGTTCGCACTGTTTCATTCCAACCCAATTGATTCGAGTCTGGCATATAAATTTGGCCAGCAATATCGAAATAATTGACAATTTGGACATTAAACAGATGGAAATGCAATGAATGCGCATCAACACCGATATGATCAATACCCCAATTAACCACTTGGTTATCAGCTATCACTTCTGATTGTGGATCAGTGTAACCAAATGGATTAGCAATCCAAGTCAAGTAGTTCAAAGCACCACCATTAGTGTTGACACCTGGAGGTGGCACACTATCACCTAACTCAACGTTAAGGGTTCCGTTGATAGCATCAAAACCTTCTACAATGGCTTTATAATCCAATAGAGGATTATAGGTATTGCCATTAATGACGTTCGGCATACTGGTAGTAGAGTTTGCACCTGCCATTGGATATGGTGCATAACCATTACCTGGATCAGTAACTCCATTTTTTGTCAAACCATTTTTTGGATATTGTGGCTCTTGAACCAAAATCTTATCCTGAGTTGAGGCAAACAATGCAGGAACCCCAGTGACAGTACTCATGATATTGGGTACTGAAATAGGATTGTTTGTTGAACTGCCAGACACTCTGATTTGTAACATGGTACGTGTGTTTGGACCATATCCAGGTAAAGTACTGGGTGCACCACCTGAAGATGAATTATCCGGATCACCTGTATACATGTCGTAACGTGCATCAAACAACGGAGCAGGTGCTGGATGATCATTATACGCGATCAGCACTGTTGTATTACCCGCTGTTGCAGGTGCAAAACCATGGAAGTCAATCACTGCATCTACACGTTGTGCAGGTGCTAAGTCTAAACCATGTCCGCCAACAAGACCCAACACAGTTGCCATTTTACGATTGTAATTGTAACTGATAGGTGTTGATGGAATGATCAATGGGCTAGGCAATAAACCACCTTCGTTACCTAATTGAACAATTGGAGGTCCTGCTAACGCTGGATCAGGCACTAAACCACTGTGTGCAATACCATCTTGTGGCCAAGTATCAGGGAAACAACTTGATGGCATACCAGTTCTACCAAATTTTAGATCGGGCACATGGACTAAGCCCATGTTATCCAATCCACCCAATAGTGAATTTGAACCTGTACATGGATTAGCAGGTACTGCAGGATACATTTGTTTAACTTCAGTACATAATGGAACTTGTGCTGCTGGCACATTTTCACATGATTTACCGCCGGCAATATACCCTGTACCAGGAGTAGTAGGATCTGGCATCACATCAACCACTGCCCCTGTGTTATCTACAGTTGCAATCGCTTTTGCTTCCACAAATCCTGGTATGCTATTTTTAAGAGTCGTATAATCTAAGGGCTCTATACCGTAGTTTACCTTGATAACCGTAGGATTTACAGGTTGCGATGCACCTGCTGCAGGCGCAGTCAGTGGTGCTATAGCCGTAATAGCACAATTTGTACTACCTGCCCCTTGACAGTTACCCGCTGTAACCTTCCAAGTACCATAAGTATTTTTGACATCATTCACTACTGATAATGTGTCACCAATATTATAACCAGTACCTGATGGCAATGAGTTATCAAATACTAACTTAACAACGTAACCAGTGGAATCAACAGTCACATAAGCTTGAGCGTCTTGCTTATTTAATTGATTTTTTACAGTCACAATTGGAGAAGTCTGATAACCTGCACCACCCGAAGTCACTGCATAGCTAGTCACCTTACCACCTGTAATAGTGGCTTCTGCACTCGCACCAAATCCCAAACCTAAGGAATCAACGATATTAGCCATTGGATCTTGAGTCACAGCAATATACATACCCATATTGATGAAACGATCATCCCCTGCATTCAAAATCTTAAATCGATATGCATCAGGTTTAATATCAAGATGTGGATACACTGTTCCATTGATTACCATGGTGTCCATGAATGATTCAGGGACAGCAGTTGGATTTTTCATCGGCGGACAACTGAACTTATTACCATACTGCGGATAAGCTGTCGTTGAACAAGCCACTGGATTACTATTCACATTTAATGGGAAAGCCATCCAAGGCATATAATCCCATCTTCCAATCGGCGCTACGCTTGATGGAGAGATTGGATTACCAGCTAAATCACTCGATACAACAATCGGTAATTGATTGGTTACGTAAACATGCGGCAACCATAAATTACCTTTACCCCAACCATCTGTTTGAGCACCAAGCGCCTTATTCCAGTACTTACGTCTACCTAGTGCATTAAAGTCAGTAGCTGCGTGAGCATTGGTAGGTGATGGCCAAGTTGGGTCTTGTGCTGCTAACTGCCCACCTGGCTGACCGTTATCAGGTACAAAAGTTTTATCTTGAATCACTAAAGGAATAAGATGACTAAGGTCTGTTTGACCCACGGCATTACCATCAACCAAATTAATGGCATTAATACCGGTAGTCACACCAATTGCCCCAGGAACGCCCATACTTCTTAAGCTTTCTTCCTGAACAGGATCAGCTAGTAAATAAGGAGCGGCTTCACCCATGTATACGTTTAAACGCGTAATACCAAATGAGTGATCATGGTAAAACATTAAACGGCTAGTTTGACCATTAGGGTAATAAAGTGAACCGACCCCATCACCACTAGCTTCAGTAATACATTCTGCTTGATTTAAAACAGTATTTTCCGCGCAATAGTTTCCAGCTAACAACCAACCACCAGTCACCATGTCAGGCACGTTCTGGAATGATAAACCTTTACTATATCCAGGTCCTAATGTTGCGTTACTATCAGCAGCGGGTACTACCCATTGGTGCGGAGTACCATCACTAATCCACGGTGTATCACCACCATGAAGATGTATGTTTGATCTTTTGGTTGACGCCATGTGCATAGGCGCAGCCGCAGTATTAGTTGGTCCATTGTAATCTATAGAACCCGCGCCAAAGTATGTCTGATCAACAGGGAGCGGAATTTCGTAGAGTTTACTGTTTTTAAACTTGATACGCGTTGGACGACCTTTAGCCGCGATAATGACTGGACTTAGATATTGCGCTTCTTGATTAGGTGTCGCAATGCCCGCAGTTGGCTTTTGCACATAACCATGCAACGGAGTAGGAGAACCTACTAAGTCACTGTGCATAGTTCTTGAATAATCAACTATTTCAAGTGAGTAGTAATCTGCAGCAGGTATACTCAACTTTTTACCTGATTTATCAGTTAACGTATTGTTAAGCCTATAGGTACTTCTATCCGGTGTTGCAACGGTTAAACAATGCCCTAAGTTGTTTGAGCCATTAACTGAATTGTAAGGTGCTGTTGCAGTTGGCACCGCATTTGGAAGAGTCTTGCCACACTCATTACCGGCTTTAGCCGAAGCACTTAGCATAGGCATCCCGTCAACGAACTTATGCAGACCACCTACCGTAGTGCCTTTAGGTGTAAGAACCGTACAATGGCCTCCAGCAGCTGTAGTATCTACGCCCGTACAAACTTCTGGTAACGGACTGTATGCGTATTGTGGAACTGAAAAGTATTCTGGCGTAGCAAAAGGTCCTGACATTTGAGCAGGTGCTGCTTCTGTAACAGAAGCACTTCCCACTAACGCCAAACCGATTGCGATCTCCAATACGCCACATTTACTAACAGTTCTTCTGTTAATTTTCATAAATGTTTCCTCTTTAGATTGATTCTAATTTGTTTTTCACTTAACGCGATGGTTTAAGCGAACTGTAGTGCACGTCAGAACCATGAGCGCCATTAATACCAGCGAAATGCATCGACGGACCATCTGTAGGACGAGCCTGAGCTGAACGAGCCTCTTTAATTTTTGCTTCTTCCTTACCAGATCTACACCAAGAGTGAGCTTCTTTACCAGTACAAGCAGATGGACTGTTTGTCACCGGTGGTTTTTCAGACGCACTCGGATTCGAATGACCATCATCAGCCATCGTGGCTAATGGTGTCATTAAAATCATCAAGGCGAAAATAATTCTTCTTTTCATACAAATTACCCCATTTACTTATATTTGGAACTAGGATATTAGAATATACACTATATATTATATGGTTCAAAATAGTTCTTGCACTTAACATCGATAAATATCCAATTTTAATAACAGACTGATTCACTATGTCTTTTGAATCATTCAATTCTCATTTTAGTCCGCAGGGAATCGTAAAAATTATCCTAGTAAGCGCTAGATCAAATATAATAACTTTACAATGAACATCTAAATTTTAAGTGCATCTATAACGCACAGCATTACTATATTTAACGAATGTGTAAATAATGTGCAAATAAAGCCTATCAATACAGTATCAATCATGCTTATCAATAGGACGATATGAATATATAACTAAGGACTATGAGCAATTTTGGAAATGTTTTTTTATTACTCAAGCACGCCCCCAAAAAAGACAGAAAATTCCTGTGCAAATCAAAATCAGCCCCAACCAGTTACTTAACAACAACTGTTCTTTAAAAAGCAGCACCGCAACCATCGCAGTCAGCGCAGACACACCGGCAGTAATAACTGGCTGAACCAAAGACAGTGGCACAAGTTTTAAAACATAGATATACCCCAAAAAAGACAGCGTATAAAAGAAACCACCCAGCCAGATCATAGGATTAGTGACTAACGTTAAAAGACTTAGTGGTTGCGACAACGCAGAAACACCCAACTTTAGAAATATTGATGCAAACGCACTACTCAATACGCACAAGGCCAATAAAATAATACCACTCAAAATCGTTGCTCCCGGGTAGGCAGTGCTAAAAAGCCCATGATAAGAGACGACATCAAGGACACCCCCCCTAACATAATCAATAAGGTCGATAGACTAATGGTGCGCAACAGTTCACTCGCTGTCAGCGGGCCAAAATTTACTGCACTCCAGACCATCAAAGCATCAAATCCCAAATATAATCCACTCATAGTGACCAAAATACTTACCCCGCCCCCCACTTCAAGCATAGGCGTAGCACGTAATTTTTCTAACAACGCGTGCTCATGCAATAAACCTTCACGCATACCAAACATTCTTATAATCACACCCAAAGCAATGGCTAAAAAACCTAACACCAAACCTGTTTCGGCAAAAAATAAGGTATGTACGTCAAAAGTCACTTCGCCAAACTTTACAGGCCCCATCAATAACGCAAGGTAAGCCGTTATACTCATTAAAAATACAAATAAGCCAGGAATAATAAACAACCAACGCGGACTAAACAACAGCATAAACCGTAAATGTCGCCAACCATCCCGCCAAGGCAAAAGATGAGGAGGACGTGTACGACCATCTTTTGACAAGGTTGTAGGTACTTCCGCAATTTGCATTCTAAACAAATTAGCCTTAATCACCATTTCTGAGGCGAACTCCATACCAGTGGTACGTAAATCCATCTGCAAGAAGGCATTTTTTGTAAAACCTCTTAATCCACAATGAAAATCTTGCGCTGGACACTTAAACAACACGCGCCCCACCCAAGTTAAGACGGGATTACCAATATAGCGATTTTTCCAAGGCATAGCACCCGGTGCAATGCCGCCTAAAAATCGATTCCCCATTACCAAGTCAAATCCTTCTTGTAACTTAACAACAAAAAAGTCTAACTGGCTAAAATCATAAGAATCGTCAGAATCCCCCATGATAATCCATTCACCTTTAGCCGCCATGCATCCATGAAATAAAGCAGAACCATAACCTCTCTGTTCAACAGGCACCACGTTCGCCCCTAACGATTTCGCTATAGCTTGAGAACCGTCTGTACTGCCATTGTCTGCGACGACGACCTCTGCAGATAACCCTGAATGAGCTATCCATCTGTTCGCCTTATTAATACACAAAGCTAGGGTTTCTGCTTCATTAAGGCAAGGCATCAATATGGTTAATTGCACGCTTTCTGCAACGTATAACGGCTTACCCTCCAACGATTGATCAATGAGTTGTTCGGTCACTTTTATCTCCATAAGCGATAATGTTTGAAGGCCAACCGAATAACTTAAAGTGATCGATTTCAACTTTTACGGTTTCAGGAAATAACCCATGCAAACTGCGCGCAGAAAGTAAATTCAAATTTTCAGTGCTCGCCCAAAACTCCATGCCAAAAAAACGTAATATTGCCTGATGCATCTTTTGGGGTAACCAATGGATAAAGGGTAAAAAAGTATGAAATTCCACGGGAAAATAGCGATTGGGTGTCGTAAAGAAAAACCGTTTAGCCACTCGCAACGTTTCACTAATAAATTGGCGTTGCGCGTCTTTGTCACCCACATGCTCCAATACAGCAGAACAAAAAACAATATCGAACTGATCGTCTTCAAATGGCAAAACACCCGGTGAAATAGGCGCAAAACGGACACCAGGGTAAAGTCTTTCTAAATAACTTGCATCATCAATGCCTGCTGCAACAATGCCTGACTTAAAAGGGTAAAGTTTTTCAAAAAAATTGGACTCGGGCAATGATTCATCAGCTGTAACGCCCAGATCTAATACTAAAACATCGACGCTGGGTTGCATTGTTTCCATAAAAAAACCAAACATTTTCTCTCGAGCTGTATTGGCATAGTAACTTCTCAACACATTTAAAGGGTTACCGGGTGAAATGTAATTAACTATTTTGCTCATTTGTTTTCTTTAATAACGTCAGACAATGCAAAGAACCACCAAAAATAATATTGAATGGTAGTGGATAAAGCTTAAGTTGGGTCAGATTATCGATCACGTTTAAACCCGCTTGCTCAAAAGCAGAATCCCAAGCTAAAGAAGATAAATAGTTATAAGGTAAAACAACACCATGTGCTCTATTGCCCACCCAATCCATCAATCTAAGTACTTTTTCATCAAAAGCACTATCAGAGACGTGATCTTTAATAATAACAAAACGCTTTGAAACTCTCGCGCACTCTTTTAGTACGGCAACTGGATCAGCACAATGATGAAGCACATCGACCGTTATTACCGCATCGAAGGAATTATCATTAAAAGGTAATCTATTGCCATCATATTCAGTAACAGGAATAAATGTTTTTGGGCGAATGTAAACATCAACCCCAGAAACTACTAATTCAGGTCGATAATTTTTGATGGCACAAGCCATCTCCCCTGTTCCTGCACCCACATCAAGTACAGAACTCACTTCTTTAGGAATTAAAGCTGAAATATTTTTTGATATTTGTTCAACTCTCCGGCTCATCACAATCTTCCTGTGTACTTTTACCGCTAGGTTTTCTTTCATTACTAAGCCTTTAAAATCTAGATTTTTCAATACCCTTAAAATCAATAGCCCATCACTTTAAATCAATACATCAGTACTAATGATGTTTTTTGACAAAAACTAATTGTATAGACAAAAAAGCAGCCAGACATACTATTGGGAAAGCAGCAGATATATAGTGAGAATTAATCGCCGAAAAGGAGCTAATATCAACCAGAACGAGAATGACCACTCTTGATAAAAAAAGACACCATAACATCGTACTAACCATAAAAATATCTGTGATTGACTGATGCTTAAAAACTATTAGTGCAAAGTATACAAAATAAACACTTAGACCTAGTATTACAAAGTTAGGCACTATCATTTGATACGCTCTATATAACGTCGCTTTAATTTTTAGAGTCATTTTAACCAAAGTATTCGTTTCGTTTAACGCATTGAACGTTCGAGGATAACCCAAAAATTGGAGAACGCGGTCTAATTGTACCGATTGCTCCGAACTTTCTTTTACTATTTTTTTATCCGCAGGTTTATCTGGTTTTTTAATAGGCTTTTTAAGCCTTGCTACATTAAATGTAGCAAGCACTTTACTTGGAAATTGTTTCCATTGAGTATTACTAATGTTTGGCATTAAGGGGATAAAATGTGCTTGACACTTGATTAAGCCTTGTTCACAAGCCCCGTTAATTTCTTGCGTGATACGCTTATAAAAGGCTTCTGCGTGCTCAGGTCTATCATAATAACCCTGACTGGCCACCGCATCCCTTAATGCCCAATCAAACCACCCGCCCACATAATCTTCACAAGCCCATGGATAATTGCCACAAGCAAGCCCTTTCCATCTGTTTTTATTAATATCAAAGAACTCATAAAGCTCATTAAACGAGGGACTGACTTTATAAATAACTTGTCTTTTGGTAAATGATACGGGTATGTAAGGCAGATCTTCTCCCACATCAACACTATTTAAACTTTTCAGGGCTTTAGCATACGCGGAACCCGTAAAATCAACAGCCTCAAACTTGCCA
>CAIXDX010000278.1 GCA_903918335.1 uncultured Methylococcaceae bacterium
CTTTATGATCTATTAGCCGTGCGTGTCATTGTTGATAACTTGATCCAATGCTATACCGTACTCGGTATTGTGCATAGCTTATGGGACTATATCCCTAATGAATTTGACGACTATATCGCTAAGCCTAAAGAAAATGGTTACCAATCTTTACATACCGTTATTCATGATGACGAGGGTAATCGCATAGAAGTACAAATCCGTACGCAAGCCATGCATGACTATGCTGAGTTAGGTGTCGCCGCACATTGGTCTTATAAAGAAGGTGGCAAACAATCAGCCGCTTTAGAAAAGAGTGTCGCAACACTTCGCCAATTACTCCACGAAGGACAAGATGACGAATCCTTATCACGGGATTTTCATAGTGAACTTTTTAGTGACAAAGTATATGTCTTAAGTCCTGCTAATAAAGTGATTGAACTACCTAAAGGCTCAACACCTTTAGACTTTGCTTATGCCATTCATACAGACGTAGGGCATCGTTGCCGAGGTGCCAAAATAAATGGCAAAATAATCCCCTTAACTTACCCGCTTAAGTCTGGCGAACAAATTGAGATATTAACCACCAAAATTTGCGCACCCAATCGTAATTGGATAAACCCCAATCTAGGCTATTTAAAAACGAGTCGCGCTATTCATAAAGTTAAAAGTTGGTTTCGTAACCATCAAAAAGTTGAAACCATCAACCGTGGCAAAATCACCCTAGAAAAAGAGACTAAGCATCTGGGCATTAAAAATATCGACATGGTTGATCTTCTCAATTTCTTTAAACACGCCAACTCAGATGATTTTTTTGAAGCCTTAGGCAGAAATGATATTAATGAACGCCAATTAGCAGGCTATTTAAAAATACCTGAAAGTCCGCAACATACTACAGCTTTTAAGCGTAAACCAGCTTCAAACTCAACGCCGTCAACACTATCAGTCGCTGGTATAAATAATATTGCCACCTCTTTCGCACATTGCTGCTCACCCACTATTGATGATGCCATTATCGGTTTTATCTCTTACCATCATGGCATTACGATACATCGGGCTGATTGTAAAAACATCACTCAACTGGATAGTGACAAACAATCTCAATTAATTTCAGTCGACTGGGACACTCATCAGTCTCGACTAGGCGCAGAAAGTTAAAATTACGCCAAATTCAGTTGACGCGGTACTATACGCCCATCATTCTCTATCGAATTCTCAGTTTATATGCAAAACAGTTTAATTCTTATCGACGGCTCATCTTTTTTGTTTCGAGCGTACCATGCCGTACCACCCTTATCCAACCCAAAAGGTGAACCCACGAACGCCATTTATGGCGTGTCGAATATGCTACGTAAGCTTATCAACGACTATCCGACTGAATACTTTACCGTCGTATTTGATGCACCAGGCAAAACCTTTCGTAATGAAATTTATGATCAATACAAAGCACATAGACCACCGATGCCCGATGATCTTCGTGTACAAATAGAACCCTTACACCAACTGATCAAAGCCATGGGCTTACCCTTGATAATGGAGCCTGGTGTTGAAGCGGATGATGTATTAGGCGCACTTGCACAACACGCGGCTCAACAAGGATTTAAGGTGATTATTTCCACCGGCGACAAAGACATGGCGCAATTAGTTACCGAGCAAATTATCTTAGAAAACACCATGTCTA
>CAIXDX010000279.1 GCA_903918335.1 uncultured Methylococcaceae bacterium
GCTACGCGCATCGCAGTCTCACGTGCGGACGAACGACCACCCCCACGATAATCTCTAAAACCATATTTTTGTTGATATGTATAATCGGCATGGCCAGGTCTAAACGTTTCTGAGATCTTAGAGTAATCTTTAGAACGCTGATCCGTATTCTCAATGATTAAACTAATCGGTGTACCGGTCGTTTTACCTTCAAAAACACCTGATAATATTTTGACTTCATCAGCTTCACGACGTTGCGTAGTGTGTCTCGAAGTACCCGGTTTTCTACGATCTAAATCTTCTTGTAAATCGGCTTCAGTTAATGGCATCCCCGGAGGGCATCCATCCACGATACAACCAATCGCAGGCCCATGACTTTCACCAAAAGAGGTGACCGTAAAAAGTTTTCCTATTGTATTTCCAGACATATTAATTTAAAGCCGCTAAAAATAATTCGTGATAATGATCAACTTGTTCTGCCGTAAGTAAGAACACGCCATCGCCGCCCCTTTCAAAATTCAACCAATAAAAAGGCACATCAGGAAAGGTATCCTGTAAGGTTTGCGCACTACTACCTACTTCAACCACTAAAATGCCATGCTCTGCTAAATACTCATTAGCATCAACCAAAATGCGTATCACCAAATCTAAACCAGTCACGCCCCCTTTAAAGGCCATATCGGGTTCAACATGGTATTCTAGGGGTAAGTCCTCCCACTCTTCTTGAGCAACATAAGGCGGGTTACTAACTATAATGTCATAAGGATGCGGAATAAGTTCTTTAAATAAATCAGATTGGTATAAAGTAACTGATTCTTCTAATTGATGCTTTTCTACATTAATCTTTGCGACATCTAAAGCATCCGTCGATAAATCAACTGCATCAACCCAAGCATGTTGAAAAGCATAAGCACACGCAATAGCAATACAACCACTGCCTGTACATAAATCTAAAATACGCGTCACACCCTCTTCTTCTACCCAAGGCGCAAAGCGTTCTTCAATCAACTCAGCAATAGGGGATCTAGGTACTAAAACTCTTGAATCTACGTAAAATGACAAGCCTGCAAAAATGGATTCGTTAGTTAAATAAGCCGCCGGCAACCTTTCATTAATACGTCTATTAACAATATCAAACACAGCTTGGCGTTCTGTTAACGTTAAAACGCAATCAAAGTATGCTTCAGATAAGTTATAAGGCTGATGGAGTGTATGTAAAACTAAAGCGGCTGCTTCATCCAGTGCAGCAACCGTACCCTGACCAAAGCTTATGTGAGCTTGAGTAAATTGACTAGAAGCCCAACGAATATAATCTCGCAGGGTTGTAAGAGTAGATGTGATATCCGTTGCAGTCGTTTGCATTCTATTTTTTAAAATCTGTACCAAAAAAGTCTGGAGATTTTAAACTAAATCACTGTATCTGTGGGATGTATACAGCAAAAAAGCCTTACACTAGCGAGTAAGGCTTTTTAAAGTTAATCGCTTATAAGACTATTTATCTATTTTAAGCGCTATAAAGGCCGGACTGCCTCTACGTTGAATCAAAAGAGCAATAGACTTACCGACAGGAAGCTCCTTAACCGCTTTCTCAAAGCCAGCTACGTCGTTAATCGCTACATTTGCAATACGCAAGATAACATCACCTTGTAAAATACCCGCATTCTTACCAATACCATTTGCAACAGTATTAACTAACACCCCCCCTTTAACGACTTGTAGTGCCTCTTTTTCTTCTGCTGTTAAATCAGACACGATTAGACCTAATCGATTAACTGGTTTTACCTTCTCAGCTTTATTCAGACCTATTTTAGCTGCTTGATCAGGTAATAAACCAATATCAAAATTAACTGTTTTTTCAGCACCTTGGCGCAATATTTTAAGCGTTGCTTTATCGTTAATAGGCGTCATACCCACCATAGGAGGCAGATCCCCAGACTTCTCAATAGATTGACCATTAAACTCAACGATAATATCGCCAATCTGAATATCTGCTTTTTCTGCTGGACTACCCGGCATAATTTTAGAAACCAAAGCACCTTGAGGTTTTTTCATACCAAATGATTCAGCTAACTCACGTGTCACATCTTGTATTTGAACACCTAACCAACCATGAGCGGCTTTACCATTAGACTTTATTTGGTTAACAACATTCATTACCACATCCATTGGGATAGAGAATGAAAGCCCCATGAAACCACCGGTACGGCTATAAATTTGTGAATTTATACCCACCACTTGACCTTCCATGTTAAATAAAGGGCCACCTGAGTTTCCTGGATTGATAGCGACATCAGTTTGAATAAAAGGCACGTAATTACCACCGGGCAGACTACGGCCTTTGGCACTCACAATCCCTGCAGTTACCGATTGCTCGAATCCAAAAGGAGAACCTATCGCCAACACCCACTCACCAACTTGTAATTTGTTAGGATCACCTATTGCAACTACAGGCAAGTCATTAGCTTCGACTTTTAAAACAGCGACATCAGTACGTTCATCTGAGCCAATTAACTTAGCACCAAGCTCTCTTCTATCAGAAAACTTAACGAAAATCTCATCAGCATCTTTAACAACATGATGATTAGTTAAAATATAACCGTCTTTAGAAATAATGAATCCAGATCCCAATGATTGAGCTTCGCCACCATTTCCGCCATTACCACCGCCATCAGGATTATTATAAAAATGCTTAAATAACTCTTCCATTTCAGGTGGCATGCCTTCTGGCAAAGGAGGCATTTTTTGAGCATCAGGGGCCACAGGTTTTGGCTTCTGAGTGGAACTTATATTAACAACGGCAATACCGTTAGTTTTTACCATCTCAGTGAAATCAGGTAATTGTGCACTCGCAATTGGATTTAATAGAAAAATTAGAAACACACTCCAACCTAGTTTCTTTAGCATAAAAACTCCACTCTTAAAGGTAATAAATAATAAAAATACAATAGGCATATATTCAATCTACCGGTAAACCAAAGTAAGACAAACGCATGACTATTTTTGGCTATATGAGCTTAATCTAGTATAGGGTTGATAAATTGAATCAGGATTCTCTTTTAGACTATCGTTATGCGCTTGAAGATAATCACTAATTTGTTTATTTATCGGATATTCAAAAGTGGTAGACGCAGCATGACTTGATTGTGCAACGGGATTTTGAGCCAACTGCATCGTTGATTCTTGAGATTGCTGCTGAGTAAACCTGACTGAATAAGCCGATACAATAGCAAAAGCCGTTAATGACGCCGCTATTGCCAATTGTTTGTAACGTTTAGCACCACTTTTTTTCTGAGGTAAAAAATAAATAGGTTCTTGTTCTAAGCGCTCTTTAATTAGATCTGAAAAACCCGCATTTATCTCAATTGTTGATGCTAACTTTATGGCTGCACCAATTAACTGATAACGTTTTAAACGCGCTTGTAAATCGGGGTTTCTCAATAATTCTTTTTGAAATTCTAATCGCTCTTTAGGTTCTAATTCATTATCAATAAATTGAGATAGTTTCTGATTTAATAGGTCATTCATCAAGATCACCCTGTTATAACAATGGATTTATCAAATTATCGATCGAAGCACGCGCCCTAAAAATGCGTGAACGAACCGTACCAACGGGGCAATCCATAGCCACAGCAATTTCCTCATAACTCATGCCGTCAAACTCTCTTAGCTCAAGTGCTACGCGCATTTCTTCAGGTAGAGTAGATAAAGCAAGTTTTATAGTGTCCAACATTTCGTGTGTTAACAATAACCGTTCAGGTGTATCAAGTCCCTGTAATTGGGGGGCATTCTCAATAGCTTCAGCATCCTGAACATCAACCTCTTGCGAAGCGCTTCGTCTTGCACGCGCCAAGCGATAATTTTTTGCTGTATTAATCGCAATTCTATAAAGCCAAGTATAAAAAGCGGCATCACCTCTAAAGCTACCTAAAGCACGATAAGCTTTAATAAAAGACTCTTGCGCTACATCTTGTGCTTCAGTTGGATCTTTAATATAGCCATTAACCAATTGTATGATTCTGTGCTGATATTTAAGAACTAAAAAATCAAATGCTGATTTACTACCCTGCTGTACTAACAACACTAAATCTTCATCTGATTGTTCACTGTATTTTTTATGTTGGGCCACTTGAACTCTTTACACAGTCATGGACAAAAACAATTTCATAAAGTTCTA
>CAIXDX010000280.1 GCA_903918335.1 uncultured Methylococcaceae bacterium
GTCACAATAATCCCCCATGCGAGGCAAAGGAATCACGACATCTTCATTAATCTTAAAGGCATTGGTGTGTTTAGCAATAGCCGCTGTACGCGCCCTATCCAACCAAAAAGTTTTACGTGTTTCAGGACTAACAGCAATAAAGCCTTCTGCATCTCTTGCATTACAAAGACGCACGACTTCTGAAGCCGCTAAAGCAACTTGTTTTTCATCATCGCCCACAATATCGCCAATAAGCACCATCTTTGGCAGACCATGATTTTTAGCCTTACTGGCATAACCAACAGCCTTAACGTAACGCTCATCTAAGTGTTCAAGTCCCGCTAACATAACCCGTGCTTCACCTGTTTTAGGTAAAGCTGCTAAATAATCTCTAATCTCAACAATGGCCGGAACCGCCTCACGCACCTGCCCATAAAACTCTAAACAAAACGTGCGCACAGCCGGTGGCATTTGATGCAAAATCCATTTTGCTGAGGTAATAATACCGTCACACCCTTCTTTTTGTATCCCCGGTAACCCCCCTAAGAATTTATCGGTTACATCTTTACCCAACTCACCTTTACGGAAATTAGCTCCCGGTATGACTAGTTCTTCTTCACTTAATAATTTTGTGCCATTAAGATCGTAACGCTTTAATAAAAAACGTACCTGCTCTTGGTCATGGATCTTACCCAGATTGTGATTAAGTCTGACCACCTCTAACCAATGCCCATCCGGCATCACCATTCGCCAAGAAGCCAAGTTATCTAAAGCAGTACCCCATAAGACTGCCTTTTTACCACCCGCATTCATCGCGATATTACCACCGATACATGATGCATCTGCAGATGTTGGATCACAAGCAAACACTAAACCAGCGGCATCCGCTACATCCATCACCCGACGTGTCACCACACCGGCTCCGGTATAAATAGTTGCATAAGTTTGATCAACTTCAGGCAAAACGGTAGTCGGTTCGATACGACCGATATCAATCAATTTTTCAGTATTAATCACCGCAGAATTAAGGGTTAAAGGCACCGCACCGCCGGTATAACCCGTTCCGCCACCTCTAGGGATTATTGTCAGTCCCAATTTGATACAATCACGCACTAAATGTCCAATCTCAGCTTCTGTCGCTGGATATAACACTACAAACGGATATTCAACCCGCCAATCGGTTGCATCGGTCACATGAGAAACACGGGCAAAACCATCAAAACAAATATTATCCTTACGGGTATGTTTTGATAATAGGGATAAGGTTTTACGCCTTAAATCATAGGTATGCTTAAAATGCGCTTCAAAATCATTGACTGCTTTTTGAGCGGCTTTAATTAAATGCTCAACGCGTTGGACACGCTCAGGATGATGAGTCTCATCTGCCGCATCTTTTTTATGCAGTTGTTTAATGCGATGACGTAATGCCTCTAATAAAGCCTTACGACGCTTTGGATTCTCGAGTAAATCATCTTCTAAATACGGATTACGTTGTACTGCCCAAATATCACCCAGCACCTCAAACAACATTCTAGCCGAACGACCTGTCACCCGCTCTTCTCGTAAAACTTCTAATATTTGCCAGCTTTCTTCGCCTAACAAACGAATGACAATTTCTCGATCAGAAAATGAAGTGTAGTTATAAGGAATTTCGCGTAACCGAACAGGTGACGCATCAGAAAAATTAAGGGGATCAGTTGAATGCACGGATAATCTGCTTAGCGTATTAATTATGTGACTGTTATTGTAACATCCAGCAAGACCCTCGAAAATATTTAAACCAGTGTGGTTTTAGCTTATTTACAATACGCATTAAAAGCTTCTTGCGTATTAAGAAAGCCCTTTTCTGCTGCTAACTCCCAAGACCGCTCACATTGTTTTTCATGTTCACACCACAAATAACCAGCGGAGCCAATACACCCATGACTATCTCTATCATTTCCTGTTAATGTAGGTTTTACAGATTCAATAGATGTACAAGCAGTCATTAGGACTACAATAAATAACGCGTTCAACACCTTAATTGATGCCCTTTTGTTCATGTCATATTTCTCATTGTTAAAAAAATCATCACAAGTCAGCAATAGCGGTCTTAGCATTACATTGCGTAATAACTTCTGTTAACTGTGCTTGATTCAATTGATGCTTCAGAGATTTTATGCCATTAAAAATCCATCAACAAGCCCGGTATCCCCACGGTTTGGATATGCTGGGCATTAGCGCCTTCTTCATAAGCCAATAAGGTTTTATCTTTTTGCCACAGTCTAAAAGCCAAGGCATAAGACAACACTCTAATGGGATAATCTCGGGGGAGTTGTTGTAAATACGGTTGAATAGTAAAAAAATCAGTCGCGCCGTATTGATCCATAATAAACCGTAAGCCCCCATTAGTAGGGCCAATGTTATAGGCTAACAAACCTAAAAATAAATCATCATGCATTTGACTTAGATAATATTTAAAAGTCGCTGCGGCAAGAAAGGCATTATGCCGAGGATTTTTTTCTGAGAGCTCCTTTTCTGCTAATCTTGTTGTTACCTCTGCGCGCACAGATTTAGGCACTTGGGTAATTTGAAACAAGCCCTGCCCCCCATCCACACTTTCTCTAGGTAAAAAAGAAGATTCTGTAGTAGCAATACCTTGTAGGATATTAAAATCAATATCATAAGCAGTAGCCGCCGCTTTAATATCTGGATTATAAGCTTCAGCCCTATTCAAGATAACTTTAACTTGAGCGACATCAAAGCGCCGATACGCCGCATAAACTTGATGCGCCAAAGTGACTCGACCCGCCTCTTGTTTGCCACCCAATAAGGTTCGAAAATGCCCTAGGGCTTGTGCAGATTGATCCTGAAAAGAATACCAACCAGACAAAATAGCCAAGCCAACTGCCAGCACGGGTGTTACCCAGATAATACGATGACGTTGCAACCAACGTCGTACCCACCACCAAACAATCAAAAACACAGCCATTAATAAAATGATAGCTAAAACCCCGGCGGCAAAGGGTAATAAGCTGGTTAAAAAATGTGTACCAGAGAACCACGTTGCAGAATATCCCAGCACAATGATGATCGCGGCAATCGCGGCGGTCACTAACCCCAGTATCTCTATCAATAAGCCAATTAAACGATGTCGTAACTTAGGCAGAGATACATGCCCCGTTGATATTGCTACGTTGGCCGCCTTAGTCGCTGGTTTTTTAGCCACTGCACGTTTTTTAGGTGCAGCCGTTGTTTTAACAACGTCTTTAGACTTGCTACTAGCTCTCGGCTTACTCACCTTGGGTTTAGGAGTAGACGGCTTAGGCGTTTTAACAGGTTTAGGTATTTTAACGGGGTTTTCTGGCGTATTCATTAGAGTGCTTGTTGCATAAGTAAATACGCCACCGCAACAGCGGGAGCGCAATCTGCAGGTGTTAATGCTAACGGTAGGTCACTCTGAAGACATAAATCAGAAAAATCACAATAAGGCGCACTCATTTGTTCAGCAATATCTTTAACTAAAAACCGTCCGATTCCAGCGCCCACCAACGGCAAAGTTCGGCCAATCGCTTCATCACTCTTCTCAAGACGATATTCACAAGCTTGTTTGATTTTTTGCAGTTGTTGAGCGCGTATATTGCCGGCAAATGCCTGCCAGCGTGCTAGTTCAGCGCTCGTAAAATCACTACCGATCATCCGTGACAAACGTCTAGCACTAGCGAGTATTGTCTTTTCTGCGCCATCTGCCGTCTCTGTTTGATCGTGATGCTCATTAAGCTCACCCGTCACTCGATAAACATCAGCCATCGTAGCAAAATACTCTGCCATAACTCCAATGTACTGCCCTTGATCGATAGCCGAATGTGCTACTGCCATTACCGCGGATCTAACAATACCGGTATAAATTAGCTCTTGAGAAATTAGGCGCTGATAATCTGAATAGCCTTGCGCCAACACTTTCCCATCTTTTAATAACAAAATATCAGTAGTGGTACTGCCTATATCCACAAACAAACCATTGCCAATTTTTTGGGCGGCAAATGAGGCACTGGCTAACCAATTAGCTGATGCTACAGCGTCATAATCTGCTAATTGTAACTGTGTCGCCTGAATAAAACCTAAAGGTCCTGCATAAATAAGGCAGTTATCTGTAGGTAATAAATCCTGTATAGTCGCCGTTATTTGTTGCACGCCCTCATGCCTGTCTGCAAACAAATCGACTAACTCTCCGGTCATCGTCACGGCATGTAAACATGGACTAACCGGGACTTGTGGCAAAATAGCTTTTACAGCAAATTGTAACTGATCTAAGCCTTTCCAGAGCTGACAAGGTTGTTGATATACGGCAAGCACTTTGCCCGCCTGATCAAGCAACGCCGCTTTAAGATGCGCGCCACCGATATCCCATCCCATGGTATTAATCTGTTGATCCATCCACTACCTTCAATGTCATGGTTTGCTGTTTTGTTATATTCAATGTCGGTTGACCGTCTAATAACGCCAGAATGTTCTGCACAATATTAATCCCTAAAGTGGCTTTAAGACCCACAAAAGAGGTCGTTAAGCGCGGATTAATTTCTAATACAAAAGTATGAGTAGATGTTTTAATTAAATCAATACCCACATAGCCCCATAAGTCAGGTAAAGCCTTAGCAATCTGGGCGATTAATTTTATAAAACCTTTTTGTTCAAACGGCAAATTCACTGTAATAGCCTCTAAGTAGTACTGCTGATGATGCACAATAAAATGCTGTTCATTGACACTCAGTAACCACGCTTCACCTGTTTTAAACAAACACGATAAACTGAGTTTTTTACCATTAATATGCGGTTGAATAATATAGTCACCCCTACTTAAACCCATCTGCTTAAGGCTATCGATCGTTGGCAGTACATAACTATCCATACAGCCTACGCCGGCAACGGGCTTGATAATCCATTGCGCCTCACAAAGCGGGAGTCTAGCACCCTCTTCCGAACTTAGCTCCTGCAATAGCGTATTCATCTGCTCTGGTACGTCTTCAGCATCAGGTTGATAAAGCCAAGTCGGCACCGTGCTTATTTGATACTTTTTAAAATGTAGATAACTAATAAACTTATTTCCCGTTAATGCAACGGCGGTAGCTGGGGAGGTTAATAACTGTTTTTTAGCGTCCTCAACGACTAAGCATAATTTATAGAGTATATCGTCAAACTCAGGTGCCACAGGCCAAACGGCATCGCATAGCCCGGTATAATGTTTAAACTCCGTATTGCAATCTTGATCTGAATCAATGATTGCAACTTCAAAGTCTACCGTATTAATTTGCGACTGGACTCTCTTATCCAACATAACGACCACAGATAATTGGGCGTAATCAGACTGCAACATTAAGTCTCGAAAACAATCTAGCAACGCTTGCAACATTAAGCGGCCTTCTTGTAACAATGACTCGGGCAGGGCTTGCTTATTTAAACCACCCCCCGTGATATACTCAAATACTAAAACTTTCATGAACACATTTTATCATCAGAAACCTCTAAGCCATTTTAACGATGAAAATAATTCCAGTCCTTGATTTAAAAAATGGTGTCGTTGTGCATGCTAAACAAGGCATGCGGGACACCTATCAACCTATCAACACCCCCTTATGCCAAGAAGCCAATATTTATAAAGTAATAGAGGCTTTTTTATCACTTTATAATTTTGACACTTTTTATATCGCCGATTTAAATGCGATTACGTTACAAGGACATCATGATGATTTGATTACAGATGTAGTGACCGCCTATCCTCAAATACAATTCTGGGTAGACAAGGGCTATCAGCAAGTCTGTCACTATCCGCCTAATTATTTACCCGTCTTAGGAAGTGAATGCTTTACAGATACCAACATTGAAGAACTTAAAGACTTTAACGCACGTTTCATTCTATCTTTAGATTATGCTCAGGCAGGCGCTTTAGGGGCAAGCAGTATTCTGATAAAACCTGAGTTGTGGCCAGAGACCGTGATTGTCATGACCTTGTTTCGGGTGGGTAGTCAATTAGGGCCAGATGTGGATAAATTAAGCACATTCTGTACACAATATCCCCATAAAAAATTTGTTGCCGCGGGTGGGATAAGAAATA
>CAIXDX010000281.1 GCA_903918335.1 uncultured Methylococcaceae bacterium
CAACAAATTTTCTAATTCTTCAGTACTTTTAGTACGTAATTCACTTGCTTTCATTACATTATAGTCCGTGCAGTAAACAATGTTTTTAATGGTAGCTTAGCTGCCGCTAAAGCGAATGCTTCACGTGCCAGTTCCTCAGATACACCTTGAATTTCGTATAGCATTGTTCCAGGTCGTACTTGAGCAACCCAATATTCTACACTACCTTTTCCTTTTCCCATACGAACTTCTAAAGGTTTCTTTGTAATTGGCTTATCTGGGAATATTCTAATCCATAATTTACCGCCCCTTTTAACATGACGAGTAATAGTTCTACGGGCAGCTTCAATTTGACGAGCCGTAATTCTGCCACGTCCAACTGATTTCAAACCAAATTCACCAAAACTTACTGATGAGCCTCTTACGGCAGTACCGTTATTTCTGCCTTTATGTTGCTTACGGAATTTTGTTCTTTTAGGTTGAAGCATAATTTTGTTCCTTCAACTATTTCTTAGTATCAGAGTTAATAGAAGCTAGATGGGCATCCATATCGAATACTTCACCTTTGAAAATCCACACCTTAATTCCTATTATTCCATAGGTTGTGTGTGCTTCAGCAGTTGCATAATCAATATCTGCTCGAAGCGTGTGTAATGGTACTCTGCCTTCGCGATACCATTCACTTCTAGCGATTTCAGCACCATTTAAACGTCCACCGACATTTATTTTAATTCCTTCAGCACCTAGTCGCATCGTATTTGTAACAGCTCTTTTCATAGCACGTCTATACATAATACGTTTCTCTAATTGTTGAGCTACACCCTCAGCAACCAATTGAGCATCTAACTCAGGCTTTCTAATTTCTTCAACGTTCAATTGCACAGGTACGCCGATCATTTTTGATATCTCTAGTCGAAGAACGTCAATATCTTCTCCCTTCTTACCAATCACTATACCAGGTCTCGCTGAGTGAATAGTTATGTGTGCGTTATTAGCTGGTCTATTAATTTGTATTTTACTAACAGAGGCATGAGCAAGTTTCTTTTTTAGAAACTCTCTTACTTTAATATCTTGAAACAGATATTTAGAATAATCTTGAGTACTTGCATACCACCTTGAATTCCAATCCTTTACTATACCTAAGCGTATACCGGTTGGATGTACTTTTTGACCCATATTTATGCCTCTACTCGTATTCTGCTACTTTAACTGTAATATGGCAGGTTCTTTTTAGGATATGATTAGCATTCCCTTTAGCTCTTGCCCTAAATCTTTTCATGGTGGCGCCTTCATTAACAAATACAGTTGTAACTTTTAATTCGTCAATATCTGCGCTTTCATTATGCTCTGCGTTAGCAATTGCAGACTCTAATATTTTAGTAAAAATAGCTGCTGCTTTTTTTGAGCTAAATTTAAGAGTATTAATTGCATTCTCAACTGATAATCCACGTATTTGATTGCCAACAAGTCTGGCTTTTTGAGCTGATAATGGAGCGTTTTTTAAAATAGCTGAAATTTCCATAACAATCCCTACCTTGATTTCTTATCAGCCACATGGCCTTTGTATGTTCTAGTAGGAGAAAACTCACCTAATTTATGA
>CAIXDX010000282.1 GCA_903918335.1 uncultured Methylococcaceae bacterium
ACGATAACCGTAAAGGTCGCCAATATGGTGGGAGGTCTTACTTCGTCAACCGCTGTTAATAAGGCTTGCAAAGGGGATTCTTTACGCAATTTATAATGTCGATGAATATTCTCCACATCCACAATAGGATCATCAACCAATAAACCTAACGATAAAATCAGAGCGAATAATGTAACCCGATTAATACTGTAGCCAGAAATGTAATCCAACAATAAAGTGAGCGCCAACGTCATTGGCACGGCGATTGAAACAATAAAAGATTCTTTTAAACCTAAAGAAAAGGCCAATAACACCACAATAATAACGATGGCAAAACTTAAATGCTTCACCAATTCGTTAACTTTATGATTAGCCGTTTCACCGTAATCACGCGTAATGGTTAACAACACATCTTCTGGAATTAATGTACCACGCAAGCTTTCTGCATTAGCAATCACCGCTTTTGCCACATCAACCGCATTACTGCCTTTACGTTTAGCAATGGCAACGGTCACCATTTCACGCTCTTGCCCCACTTTAGGCTGATCGCCAGTCGCATTACCCACTGTTGGCATTTCTGAAACTGCGGGCCCAAACCCAATCCGCGTATAATGACTTACATCAGCAGGCCCCTCTTCAATCCGCGCAACATCTCTTAAATAAATAGGCCGTCCAGCAATATTCTTTAGCACTAATGCACTAACCTCAGTTGGCGAACTAAAATGTGGACCGACTTCTAAAGCAATTTCATGATTATTGCGTTCAAAACTACCTGCCTGAACATTAATATTAGCAGTAGCAAGCGCCTGAGTAATGTCTATTAAGGTCAAATTATAAGCCGCTAAACTGACTGGATTAGCATAGATAGATACCTGACGTTGCTCACCACCCACGACCCAACTTTTACCGACATCGGCAACTGTTCTTAAAGAAACAATTAATTCATCCGCAATACGACGTAAAGCCATCGCATCATAATGCGAGCTTTGTGGCGACAATGACAACAAAACGATCGGCACATTATCTATTTCTACTGGCGCCACTTTCCAATGCGTGACACCCGCTGGAATAAGATGCTGATTAGACATCAACCTATCCCAGGTTTTAACTAAACTATCTTCAAAGGACTGTCCAACCAAGTAACGCACAGTCACAACTGCTGCACCCGGTTTGGAGATGGAATATACATATTCCACTCCTTCAATTTGTTTGAGTAAAACTTCTAAGGGCGTAGAGACTAATTTCTCAACTTCTTCGCTAGAGGCACCAGGATATTCAATCAACACATCCATCACTGGCACTACAATCTGTGGATCTTCTTCACGCGAAGTTAACATTAACGCGGCAGCGCCGGCTAATAAAGATATGATTAAAAATAAAATAGATAACTGAGAAGTCGTAAAGATTTCAACAATCTTTGTGGTCAAGCCACGATGTGGCTTAGAGTTTTGCTGATCGGTCATTATTGTGCCTGCTGTGGATTACTAATAACAACTTCACCTGCAACTAAACCAGAAATCACTTCAACCTGATCACCAAAAACTTTAGCCGTTCTAATATGACGCATAACCTGATGCCCTTCAGCCAAAACTTTAACAACTTCTAATTGGCCAATATGTTCAACAGCACTGCTTGGAATTAATAGCGCTTCATGTTGCGCACAACCTTGTTCTAGCCAACCAAAATAACCAGCTTGCAAGCCTGTCGTAGTCGGTAAAGTCACCTTAATTAATTGTGTTCTAGTTTGTGCATCAACATCAGGACTAATCTCATCAATTTGAGCAGTAACAGTTTGACCTAAAGTATCAATGCGGACTTTAGCCGGCATCCCGATAGTAAAGTGACTAGCACAACTGGTCGGCACATCAGCCTCTAATCTTAACCCTTGGGGTGCTTGTAAAGAAATAACAGGCACACCTGGCAATCCCATATCACCGGGTTCTTTAAAACGTTTAAGCACGACCCCATCAAAAGGAGCTCGCAATACAGTATCCGCATGCAACGATTTAGCTTCAGTCAGCACGCTACTGGCCTGATTAACTTTGGCTTGCGCTAATTTATCTTGTGCCACACTAGTATCAAGATGCTCTTTGGTTGCCGCTTCTTTACTATACAAACTCTGAATACGTTCTACATCCGCCTTAGTGCGATTACCCTCCGCAGCAGCGCCTGCTAACGCCGCTAAGGCCGCTTGTTCTTGAGCGACCATATCTCTTTCGTCTAAACGTGCGAGTACATCCCCTTGTTTTACTTTATCACCGGTATGTACTTTAATTTCAACAATACGCGCTGTCATTTTAGGCGCTATATTAGCAACGGTTCTAGACTTTACGGTACCAGGCCAACTCATAATATCGGCCACTTGTTTTTTCTCTACCGCACTTGTTTGCAATGCTAAAAAGTTTGAATCAGCAGGAGATTCAATCATACCGGGCGCTACCTTACTAACAAAACTACCTTGCATGTAGAGGAGTAACAAAATTAATGCTAAAACAGCCCCTGCAATGGCCAGTAGTTTATTCATGTTTTTGGGTTCGGTTTGTATCATGTGCGTTCCTTTATTTCCAAGCACCAATGGCTTTCTTTAATGCGGCTTCTGCGCTCAAGGCATCATAATGCGCAGCAATTGAATTTGATTGTGCGGTATTTCTGGCCACTTCGGCTTCTATATAACGAGTCACTGTCACTACTTCAGCTTGTCTTTCTTCTTTAACAAGTCTTAAAGCTTCATCCGCAGATTGCACAGATACATCAGTTACATGTAAACGAGCCAAACTTTCTTGGAGCTTCAAGTAAGCTATTTTAACTTCCTGCTCAACAGCCAATTTTGTTTTACGTTCTGTCTCAACTGCTTCGTTAGCTTTTAATTCAGCGGTTCTTAGCTGTTGCTGAATATTAAACCCCGAAAAGATATCCATTTCGACAGCAACCCCTGCAGTTACGTTTTCTTTACTACTTGAAAAACCAGGAGTCTGACTATTTTGTCCGTAACTGACATAAGCATCAGCCTTAGGTAAATAGGCACCCTGTGCACTTTTTACTTTATGTTCAGCTATTTCTACTTGCTTTGCAGCCGCTTTAACCTCTGGTCTTTGACCCATCGCCTGTTCTAGTAACTCATTAAAAGGTGTCGTAAGTTTAGGGGGGGTATTAATAGAAGAAGACGCCATATTAAAAATAGCCTGACTAGGTAAGCCTAACAAATTAACCAAATTAGCTTTAGCCGTTTCAATACCATTAGTTGCTCTAATTTGACTTTCTTGTGCTTCAGCTAATTTAACCTCTAATGACAACACATCAGATTTAAGTACTGTGCCTGCATCGTATTTTAACTGCGTTTGTTTTAATTCACTTTCAATAGCTACAATTGCGTTCTGAGCATTTTTTTGGGCTTCTATCGCTGCAAGATGCGCATAAAACGTTGCTGTAACCGCCTGAATTAATGCATTATGAATGGATGATCTTTCAAACTCAGCGGCTTCTATTCCTAACTCAGCAGCTTTACTATTTTGGTAATCTTGTCCCCCTCGAAAAAGAGATACTTTTCCTATTATTTCAGGACGAAAGTTTTGTCTGTAACCAGGGTCATTTATGTTAGCAATCGAATTAGAGTGAAAATCTCTTTGCGCAACAATCATAGAAAAAACTTGCGCAGGATTGTTAGATGTTTCATACCCCACTTTCGCTGAAACTTGTGGATAAAATGCTGATAGTGCCACACCCAATTGAGCATCTGCTTGCTCTATACGTTGTATAGCTATTTGTAAATCTGGATTATTAGCTATTGCATAATCAATAGCTTGATCTAAAGTAAACGACTGACTTACTAACTTATCAACTGATTCTTTATTGCTAGTGTTGGAGGATGCAGAATCAACTGCAATAGCGCTAGTTGATAATAAACACATCGCTAAAAAACTGTTAACCCAACACAGTGAATTTTTATTAAGCATGATCTTTCCGTAAAGTCTTAGTGCTAATATTTAAAAAAGATATGTACCTCGTCCACAACTAAGCAAAATGAGGTACATTTATCCATTTATAATTTATTTCTATAATCAGAATGCACAACCGGACTTAATTCCAAACTTTTTAAGTATGATTGCCATAGGGCAAAAACCAGTAAATGCAGATTGAAACAAATTAGCACCAACAAATGCTGTAAACCACAACCACATTTCTGAATGATAATGCGCCAACAACAAACTAGATAAGATAAAACCACCCGCAACGGCAAATACAACTCTATCAATATTCATACTAGTGACCTTTAATACGCACAACACCCATTAATTTAAGCATCATTCTTTCATAGAAAGGTTCGCTAATACCCTTTCTTATTTTACGCATAAAGTATTTTTCAAAACCAATCTTTGCTAAATGCACCCATTTACCCTGTGCAGACCAAGTAACGTTGCGCGGTGGAATTTGTGGCATCGCCAAAAATGCTACACCAGAATCACCAAAATCCGCCAAACATAGCGCATTTAAAGACGCATGGTGAGTAGGTTCTTTGCCTGCTAATTGCTCAGCAATATTGTGGGCAGTAGCAGTCACCATTGATTCAATCATATAACCGGTTTTTGGTGTTCCTACAGGTAATGGTGTTTTTTCAACCGGTGGTAACGCCACACAAACACCCACAGAGTATATGTTTTTATAGGTAGGATTACGTTGATGTTCATCAATCAACACAAAACCACGTGGGTTAACTAAGCCTTCAGCAGCCTCTTTACGAACGGCATCAATACCTGTAAAAGCAGGCAACATCATTGAATGTTTGAATGGAAGTTCGTGTTTCTTCTTATCGACACCTTCATCATCCACTTCAGTTACAAACATCATGCCTTCTTCAATCTTATCGACCTTAGCATTGGTAACCCATTTAATGGATTTATCACGTAAAGCACTTTCCAATAAACCTTTAGTATCGCCCACCCCCCCTAATCCAAGATGGCCAATGTAAGGTTCTGCAGTTACAAAAGTCATAGGGACTTTATCGCGAATTTTTCTATTACGTAATTCTGTTTCAAGAATCATTAAATATTCATAGGCAGGACCATAACAAGAAGCGCCTTGCACCGCACCAATAATGATAGGACCAGGATTTTCCATAAATTTATCCCAATCCTGCGCTGCAACTGCCGCATGATCAACATGACAAACAGACGATGTAAAGCCGTCGGGACCTAAGCCTGGAATTTCATCAAATGCTAAGCGAGGACCTGTAGCAATAATTAAAAAGTCATACTCGACCGCAGATCCATCATCCAATAATACTCGATTATTATTAGGTTCTATTTTTACAGCCGCTTTTTGAATAAATTCGATACCTTTCTTTTTCATGACCGGTGCTAATTCAATTTTTAAATCTTCCGGTTTGCGCCATTTGGGTGGAACCCAAGGATTAGAAGGGACAAAATGAAAAGTGGGGCTATCTGAGATAACAATAACCTCATGATTTTTACCTACCGTTTCTTTCATTTCATAAGCCATTGGTACTCCACCAATGCCTGCACCTAAAACAACTATTCTAGCCATGCTACTCTCCTCTTTATTGATTATTATTCTAATTAAATAACCCAATTAACACTATATTTATAAGGAATTTTAGTGTTAAATATCTTAAAATCTCTTTGCACAACAACTAGATGATAAATTTCATCAATCTAATAAATTGTCATAAAGACGGTGTACTCACAAATACCATTAGACAATATAGGGCATTAACTTTATCATAAATCTTTTTATTAGATATGTATATCTAATAAAAAGATTTACATTAAAAGAGCAGTTGGTACAAATTAAGTTGTTTTATTGACCTTAAGGCATATGTTTTATTAAGACACTATGCCGTTTAAACACCGCCCACTTTATTAGGGCTTAAACTCCACAAGAGGAACTCATGATTTCAGAATCTATAGTTAATTTATCACGCTGGCAATTTGCAGCGACATCCTTATACCATTTCTTATTTGTACCACTGACCTTAGGTTTATCCTTTTTACTTGCCATTATGGAATCAACTTACGTAATGACCGGTAAAGAAATTTATAAAGATATGACTCAGTTTTGGGGAAAGCTCTTTGGAATAAACTTTGCGTTAGGCGTCACCACTGGCCTAACCATGGAGTTTCAATTCGGCATGAATTGGTCATACTTCTCACATTATGTTGGGGATATTTTCGGCGCCCCCTTAGCCATTGAAGGCTTAATGGCTTTTTTTCTTGAATCTACTTTTGTAGGCTTGTTTTTCTTTGGCTGGGATAAGCTAGGTAAAGGTCAACATCTACTCGTCACCTGGTTAGTCGCCTTAGGCACCAACCTATCTGCTTTATGGATCTTAGTGGCGAATGGGTGGATGCAAAATCCAGTCGGTGCAGACTTTAATTATGAAACCATGCGTATGGAGCTCACTAGCTTCGGTTCATTACTATTTAACCCTGCCGCACAAGTTAAATTTGTACACACGGTTGCTGCTGGTTACACCACAGCCTCTGCATTTGTATTAGGTATCAGTGCTTTTTATATGTTAAAAGGACGCGATGCCGCATTTGCTCAACGCTCATATACCATTGCCGCTGGCTTTGGTTTAGCAGCTATCTTATCTGTTATCGTCTTAGGTGATGAAAGTGGTTACACCGATGGCGAAGTACAAAAAGCAAAACTAGCGGCCATCGAAGCTGAATGGCATACTGAACCAGCCCCTGCGGCTTTTACCGCCATTGGTATTCCAGACCAAGAAGCTATGGAAACGCATTATGCAGTACAAATTCCTTGGGTCTTGGGCTTAATTGGTACTCGGTCTGTTGATGAGCCCATCACTGGCCTTTCAGAAATATTAGAGAAAAACCGCTTACGGGTTCGTAACGGTATTAAAGCTTATAAAAGTTTACAGACCTTACGATCAGGCCAACGTGATGAGGCAACAGTTGCAGAATTTAACCTGAATAAAGCCGACCTAGGTTATGGCTTGTTATTAAAACGTTATACTGAAAAAGTTACAGATGCTACTGATGAACAAATTGAATTAGCTGCACAATCTTCATTGCCAAGAGTCTTACCCTTATTCTGGACTTTTAGAGTCATGGTAGCTTGTGGATTTATTATGTTGCTCATCTTTGTGTTTGCTGTTATTGCCAGCTCAATTCGAAAATGCCGACAAACTTGGTTATTACGCGCTAGTTTCTTTATGATTCCCTTACCCTGGATTGCCTGTGAAACCGGTTGGTTTGTTGCTGAGTTTGGGAGACAACCTTGGACAATTGCCGAAATATTACCCACATTCTTGAGTGTATCTTCCTTAACCGAACTAGACCTTTACTTAAGTTTGGCCGGTTACATCAGTTTATATACGCTATTTCTAGCGATAGAACTTTTCTTAATGCTTAAATTTATTAAACAAGGCCCTAGCAGCCTACACAAAGGTCGCTACCATTTTGAAATTGCTTCAGGAGCTACATTATGATTTTTGACTATGAAACTCTCCGTTTAATCTGGTGGGCATTACTAGGAGCTCTATTAATTGGGTTTGCCATTACGGGCGGCTTTGATTTAGGCGTCGCTATTTTATTACCTTTTTTAGGCAAAAA
>CAIXDX010000283.1 GCA_903918335.1 uncultured Methylococcaceae bacterium
AAATAAAATGATGACGAAAATAAACAAAACATAATATTTATTTATCTTCAACGCTATTAGCGTTTTTGCCAATAACCCACAGGCAAATAAATAAAACAAGGCCAGCAACAGCGTTACAGGAATACCTAGTACGGCATTCATTGCTAAAAACAAGGGGAAACCCACGCCTTTAGCCAAAGTCAAATTGTTATAACTCCCCAACCAATTCCCTTTGATTATCTGCTGCGCATGATCCCAAAACAAGGCATCATCATGGGTAGCAAATATTTTTATAGCTACCGGCAAATGCATAGCCAAGATCAAATAACCCAAAGAAAATACAATAAATGAAAATCGAATCGACCAGCGTAATTGCTTAAACATATTTAACTTTCTAACTGGCATATTGATAAAAGCTTAAACACAATAAAATTATTCGACAATAAATATGATGGGCGTAGCTAAAAATATCTCGAAATCGATAATCTCTATTTTTTCCAAATGCATATCCGAGCAATGCTCGACCAATCAATTAACAATATCGACAAAAAGGTAGCCGTACATAAAATGGGAAAGGCTGCGGACATATAAGCAGAGTTAATGGCCGGAAAAGAGCTAATATCCACCACAATGAGCATAACAACTCTCGTTAAAAAAAGACACCACATCAAGGTACTCACAACAAAAATATCTGTCATAGGCTTACACTTAAATAACCTTAAAGTAAAATAGATAAAATAAACACATCCTCCTAATATGACAAAACAGGACATAACTGTATGATAAACATAAACCAATGATCTTCTAATTTTTAAAGCTGATTTCACACCAAAATTTGATTCTTCTAGCAACGTATTTGCTTCGCTTGATGTACTCAGAGTTCGAGGATAACCCAAAAACTGTAGAACGCTTTGTAATTGATCTAATGGCTCCGAACTTTCTTTTACTATTTTTTTATCCACGGGTTTATCCGATTTCTTATTGGTTTTTTTTAACATAACGACGTTAAATGCAACTACCAGTTTATCTGGCAATTGCTTCCATTGATTAATGCCAATATTTGGCATTAAGGGGATAAAGTGTGCTTGACACTTAATTAAGCCTTGATCACAAGCCGCGTTAATTTCTTGACTGATATTGTTATAAAAGGCTTCTGCATGCACAGGAGTATCATAATAACCCTGACTAGCAACCGCATCCCTTAATGCCCAATCAAACCATCCACCTGCGTAATCACCACATGTCCATGGATATATGGCACAACTGGGGATCATCCAATTTTTTCCTTTGTCCTCAAAGTAATCTTGTAATTGTCTAAAAGAGGGACTGACGTTATAAATAACTTGTCTTTTAGCAGATGACACAGGTATGTACGGCAGATCTTCTCCCACATCAACACTATTTAAACTTTTCAAAGCGTTTGAATACGCAGACCCCGTAAAATCAACCGTCTCAAATTTGCCATAGTGATAGTAATTGAGCATTGCCACGAGACTCACCCACAGTATCGCGATGACTGAAAATACGCCCAGTCTATAAAAAACAGGCTTAAGGGGTAGGTTTTGTTTTTTGAGCTGTATGACTCTTAAAATTAACAAGATCATTATACTTGGCACTATCCAGATACCTTCTTCTCGTGTTAACCAAAACCAAGCTAATGCCGAACCATAAGGAATAACGCTTGTCAGTGTATTGTCATAAGGTTGGGGGGCAAATATAAGCCTGATAACGCCTGAAATAACAATAAGTGACAAAGCCGGATAAATAGTATCGCGTATGATCCGGTTTGGAAATAATGCAGGATGAAACAGAATGATAACGAAGATAAATAAAACAAACTGTTTATTTATGTTTAGTGCTATCAGTGTTTTTGCCAATAATCCGCAAGCAAGTAGATAAAATAACGCAATTAATAGCGTCACCGGAGTACCTAGTATGGCATTCATTGCTAAAAACAAGGAGAAACCCGCGCCTTTAGCCAAAGTTAAATTATTATAATTCCCTAACCAATCACCATTGATAATCTGCTCTGCATGCCCCCAAAATAAGGCGTCATCATGACCCGCTTGCGTAATTAAATAGACAGGTAAATGCATAGCGAGTATCAAATACGCTAGGGAAAACAAAAAAAATAAAACCGTTAGTGATCCATTTGATAGTGTCAGCCTATTTATAATTTCTCGCATGCTGCATATCTCCTACTAAACTCACTAAAAAGGCTTGACACATCAATTAATAACAGTGAGCAAAAAGCAGCCAAACTTAAAACAGGAAAAGCTGCTGAGAAATACAAAGGATCAATCGCCGGAAAAGAACTAATATCAACTAGTATGAGAATAACGACTCTCGATAAAAATAGACACCACATCATCGTACTAACAAAAAAAACATCAGTCATTGACTTGCGCTTAACAGTCCATAATAAAAAATAGATTAAATAAACACATCCACCCAGTAATACTAAATAAGGCATATATTTTTTGTAGACTGTCGCTAAAGTCATTTTAATGTCTATCGCTTTTTTCTCTACTAAATTAACTCTAGTATTGGAAATAGACTCTATATAAAGCAAGTCAGTCTGTCCATTAAAATCAAGCTTAATCAATCCAGGGCTTAATAACTTAATAGGGTATTGACTTAAAGGAGCTGCATCTACAAAAAGACTACAGTTTTTATCTCCTTTTACGGTGATTGAAAAGCGTTGAAAATCAGCTTTCGGATCCTTAAAATGTTCAACAATATCTTGGCTGGCTAACCTACCAAGAGCACTAATTTTTTCTTTACCTTTTATCCAACAATTAAACGATATCCAATGATCGTTAGTCGAATAGAGCCAGCCACTCACTGAGTTAATATTAGCTTCACTTACTGAACGCATAGTCCGAGGGTTACCCAAAAACTCTCGTACGCTTTGCAGTTGATCTACTGGCTCGAAACTGGCACCGCCCGTTTCTGCAACCGGACTTTGAAGCATTGCTACATTAAATGCAGATACCACTTTACTTGGAAATTGTTTCCATTGAGCAACACTAATGTTTGGCATTAAAGGAATATAGTTTGATTGACACTTTATCAATCCTAGTTTGCAAGCCTCGTTAATTTCTTGAGTAATATTGTTATAAAAGGCTTCTGCATGCACGGGGTTATCATAAAAACCTTGATTAGCAACGGCATCCCTTAATGCCCAAGCGAACCATCCTCCCGCATAATCACCACATGTCCATTTATAGATGGAACACCCATAATCCTTAAAAGTATTTCCTTTATCCTCAAAGTAATCTTGTAATTCTCTAAAAGCAGGACTGACTTTATAAATAACTTGTCTTTTGGTAAATGATACGGGTATGTAAGGCAGATCTTCTCCCACATCAACACTATTTAAACTTTTCAGGGCTTTAGCATACGCGGAACCCGTAAAATCAACAGCCTCAAACTTGCCA
>CAIXDX010000284.1 GCA_903918335.1 uncultured Methylococcaceae bacterium
AATAACTCTTGTTCAAGTCTTTTATTTAACAGTTGTCGTTTCTCTTCATTCATACAGTATTTATCAAATACTGTAATAAATTAGATTTTTTTTATAGATTTAAACGTTGAATTCCTGCTAAGACATACGCTTTGCTTTGCTCTATCGAAATGCAACGACGGTTTAGTAATTGTGCTACTCGGGCGGATGTACCAGACCCACTAAACACATCTAAAATTAAATCACCTTCATTTGAAGACACATCGACAAGCTGTCTTATTAGTTTCTCTGGTTTTTGATTTGGGTGGGAAATGAACTCTTTAGCTGCTGGTTTGACTGCTGGAATATTAAACACATCACCAGACACCTTCATCGTGTTATAAAGTTTTAACTCTCCTGAAGTTGTCTTGTGTGTAATATTGCCTCTTTTTCTAATAGAGGTGGCGATGGATGCAGCATCTTTGTTAAATGTGAATTTCTTCTCATTCACTACGTAAAATAGTAATGGCTCCCAAATATTATTAAATTTCCTTAATGATTGTCCGCTCGAAATTCCGCGTTCCCAGACAATAAAATTCTTTAGTATCAATTGGCCTGTTAGGTAAATTTGAAGGTATGGGGTAGCACATTGGCCAGCAAAGACATACAAGGAACCACTTTGCTTCAACTTCGGTATTACTTTATCAATAACAGTTGTGGCCCAATGTACGTGTGAATTTAAATCGGCAAACTGGGTTGGATTGCCTTCGTAAGATTTTCTCGGTGGTTTGAAGTATGGAAAGTCGATTATTGATAGGTCTATAGAATTATTTGGAACGTATTCCAGACCTAGAAGGACATCGGCTATTATGAATTTTTGGCTATTATTGAATTCTAGTATTTCCATAAAATGCGACTTTCAGGGGTGTGCCAATTACAGTTCAAAATCATCATAAGTTTGCATTATTTGTTCCTTCTCAATGCCAATATATCTAAGTGTTGTAGTGGTTGATCCGTGGTTTAAAACCTTGGCTATTTTTTCGACTGGTAATCCAGCATCAAACATCGCTTTACCTCTAGACTTTCTCATTGAGTGTGTATTGATAGTTAAACCCAACATATCACCCGCTTCTTTAAATACCCGACTAATGGATACCCTTGAAATTGGTTTTTCTTTAGCTCGATTGCAGTCAACCTCAAACAAATAAGTATGATGCGGGTAATTCTTACGTCTTTTTTTGATAACTTCAATCGCAGGGGCATTTAATCTTATAGGTCGAAGTTTGCCTGTCTTACCTTCCATGATATGCACTTCCTTTGCAATTAGGTCTAGGTCTTCGAATTTTAACGATAGTAGGTCGGTAATGCGTAATGCCATATTGCAGCCTACTTTAAAGACATCAGCGTAAATACAACCAAATTTGGTTGATAGCAATGTATGCACTACCATGACTTCATCTTTAGATATGGCATTGACTGTATTCATTTTTATGTAACCTTTTTTATTTTATGTTTAATTTTGTTACATAGGATAGCACAATAAAAGGACTTTATCAAAATATTGAATAAAATCCTTTAGTTGCTATGTAACATAATAACAGTGTGTTACATTTAATAAATCTTATTATCTTGGTTTTAGACGGCCTTGGTGCTATATATAAAGATATTTTGTAATTAGATAACCAACTATAACTAATGTCATTGATACGACTATCCATAACCAAGATAATTTTGATTTAGGTTTAATTACTTGGTTATGGATAGGTGCGTCATTTCCTAGTAATGCTAAACGGCTTGCCATTATCCTATTCGTATCGTTTATCTCTCTGTTCTGCATACGTAATTGGTCACGGTCTTCTCTAACTTCTAGCAATAAGTTTTCTAGTCCTATTATCTTTTCTTCGTATCTGGCTATTTCAACATCGTTCGTTCTTGTGTTCTTATGTTCGTTCACGTTCGTTTTTACTTGTTCTTTGCTGAACGCTTCATATAAGTCATTTTTATCTATTTCGTAGATAGAACCATTTTTATATGCTTTTAACTTCCCAGTTTTAATATAGTTAAATATGGTGCTCTTAGACTTCTTAACTTCTTCAGCTGCTTTGGATAAACTTAACACTTCCACTGTTCGTTCCATTTAATTATTTCGGTTCATTCGTTCGTTCAATTACTGAACGAACTATACTATATTCTGGATAAAGATAGCTTCCACCCGTTTGGCGGTGGAGTTCTCTTGTATCCACGCAGCTGCTCTAATTTCTTTTGGGTTGATGCAATACTTGCTTGATTGTAATTCGTTGCCTCAATGGCTTGTATTGGCGTGAATGTTCCGTTGTTGGCAGCTGTTATAAGTCCATTAAGGTATGCTGGTGCGGATTTAACTCTATTGGCTGATATTGCATAAGCTAATGCAGTTAAGACATCCTGTTTAAGTTCTGGTTGCTTTACCTTCTTAATAATAGCCTTACAAGCCTTTAATTGTTCCTGTTTAAGCTGTTCAGGATACTTTAATTCAACATTTTCATCATAAACAACAACCTCTTTTTGTAATTCTGGGTTAGTGGGTGCTGGTAGTTGTTTTTTAATTATTATTATTTCTTTATTTTCTAATACAGGTTGAAAAGCCACCTGTGGAATTTCGACTTGTGGCTTTAATACTGGGTTTGTAGGGGTAAATTGGGGTATTGGTTTGTCATAGAACCTCCATAATGTTCTACCATCCTTGAACCTAGTGTAAATGGCATAACCATATTCACGAATTTGACGTAATGCTTTTTTAATTGCGTAAAGGGTAAGGTTTAACTCTTTGGCTAAATGATGATTATTTTTTTTCCAGTCCTTAGGACGACTTAATAAATACGTAAGAACTTTGAACGCTGCGGGTGGCAAATGACTGGTTATAAAGTCGTTTGATAGAACGGTGTAGTTGGTTTGGTAGTTTGATTTATATATAGTTGTAGTCATATTGTTAAATTCCTGTTGAACAGGAATTGAGAACAATATAAAATTGGTTTCAATACCCGTTGCAACTTCGACTTGCACGGACGTATAGCTTCATATCAACTTGCCGGAAGATATGAGGCGTGATTATTAAAGAACCCTGAATGATTTAATCTTTCAGGGTTTTTTTATACCTATAGATTACCTGTTAATCTGGTAATTAAGCAACAAAAATTGCTTAATGCTTTAGTAAGCCTGTTCACTCGGGTGTTATATAACTACCATTTTTTTGTTCTAATCCATCACACAACCATAGTTTAGATAGATAATTGGCACACCTCTACAGGGCGTTAATTTGCTTGTAGGTAATGTCATTACCTAAGGAACCAAATAATATTGGGATACAGCTCAGTGTACTTAAACCCACAAGGCCCATTTTAGTATTCAGCTTGAAAAAAACTGGCTGCCCAGTTTTTTGTATAGCACTTAAAATGTAATATAGGAACACATTTCCAGCATATAGGGGTGTGTTTACCTAGTCCAGTAGCTCGGTGGATCATAGCGTTTAGAATGAACGTGGGTTATTTATTCAACTCGATTTCTACCAAGTAAAAATTAAGTGCAGACCGTATTAAAGAACTTCTGGTAATTCCTAATTTGGCAGCGGTTTCATTCAATTGGGTTTTCAATAATTTTGTCAAAGCTAAGGATATTCTTTCTTCCTTTGTAATTATTGGCTCTAGTTCTAACATTAGTTGTTTATTCATCCTTAAATCTCCTGTTCCATAATTATTATCATCGTTAAGGTTTCAATGAAATAATTTAGCTTTTTAATTTCTTCATCATCTTTAATTTGTTGAATTAAATTTAAATAATGATTGATTAATTTTAATATTATTATTCTTGTGTCCATTGTTATAATTCCTTTTATTTTAGGCAATACTCTACCAAGACCCTTATTCAAGGGTTTGGTGTAATACATCAAACTATTTCTTACCTTGCCTTCCGCACTGGTTCGACTTTTTTATGCTGCTTGTTTGTGTGTAATATGTTTCTCAATTAGCAAATTATCACCTAGTTCATTTGCTTGGTTTTTGTTAGAAATAAGATAGTGGCAAATATTGAATAAATTATCATCGACTGGTTTGCAATTTACATTACCATTCCAAAGCTGCTTTACCAGATAATCGAAGCTCTCGGCTGGTTGATCCGGTGGGCTTTCTATTATCGAATGATAATGTAGTTCAACTGTTGAATTACCACCTCCAGAAACTGATATATGGCGTAATCTCATCCCTTTTCTAAAGGATTTCTTTCCCAATATAGTTTTACTTAAATTCTCGTGGAATATTCTTACTTTGTGCTTTGCTTCTGCTGATTTCCTGTCTAACGATTTTCCTAACTCTTTATGTTCCCATTCCCAATTCCAACTATTTGGATTAAATGTTAGCGTTAGAAAGTAATAGCCTGTTGTATCCCATCCCTGTAGCTGTTTAACTAATTCAATCGCTGCGATATTGGTTTTGCCTAGTTCGCTAAATTTATATTCTGTTAGCATCCGTTCAACGTTATCTAGTTGTCTATCACTACTAAGTAGCTCTAGCATCAATGCTTTAAACTCTGGGTCATAATTAAATAACTCTTGTTCAAGTCTTTTATTTAACAGTTGTCGTTTCTCTTCATTCATACAGTATTTATCAAATACTGTAATAAATTAGATTTTTTTTATAGATTTAAACGTTGAATTCCTGCTAAGACATACGCTTTGCTTTGCT
>CAIXDX010000285.1 GCA_903918335.1 uncultured Methylococcaceae bacterium
AGCGGGTAAATCGCCTGAAACTTTTGTCTATGGTATGCCTGAGATGATTATGTTGGGTGAACATTGTTCTGCAAATGAACGAAGAGCGGATGATGCAACACGTGATGTAGTTAGTTGGTTAAAATGTGAATACATGATGGATAAAATCGGAGAAGAGTTTTCCGGTATCATCTCTGCAGTGACGTCATTTGGTTTCTTTGTTGAATTGGCTGATATTTATGTTGAAGGTTTAGTACATATCAGTAATTTGGGGCAGGATTATTTCCATTTTGATCCAACGAGTCATCAATTAAAAGGTGAACGGACTAATACTAATTACCGCTTAGGTGATACGGTTAAAATTAGGGTTGTACGCGTAGATTTAGATGAAAAGAAAATGGATTTTGAGCTTATTTATAAAGAAGGCTCAGTTAAAAAAGTGACCGAGAGTGATAAGCCTAAAAAGAAACGTCGTAAGAAAAAAACAACTACAAAATGAAATTAACTAAATTATTCGGCCTACATTCAGTGCAGGCCGCGCTTGATTATTCGCCTAAAAATATTCAACAAGCCTGGGTAGATACCGCTAGACAAGATAAAAGATTGACTAAAGCTATAGAAGATCTACTAGATTTAGGCATACAGCCAGAAAAAGTTGATAGAAAAAGACTTGATCGTTTGTCGGATAGTAATAATCATCAAGGCATTGTCATTGAAGTTGATATGCCAGGTGAGTTATCAGAAAGTGATTTAAAATCTGCCGTTGAGAACTTAACAGAAACCGCTTTGTTTTTAGTGTTAGATAACGTTCAAGATCCCCATAATTTGGGTGCTTGCTTAAGAACGGCTGATGCTACAGGCGTGCATGGTGTCATTATTACTAAAGATAATGCAACAGGCATTACTCCGACGGTGTGTAAAGTGGCGAGTGGTGCTGCAGAAACGGTGCCTGTATATCAAGTGACTAATTTGTCACGCACTTTGCGTTGGTTAAAAGACCAAGGCTTATGGATTTTGGGGGCGGCAGGGGAGACCACACAAACGCTTTATACGACAGATTTTAATGTACCGATGGCTATCGTTATTGGTACAGAAGGTAAAGGTTTACGTCGTTTAACCAAAGAACAATGTGATATGTTGGTATCTATACCCATGTTAGGGCGAGTAGAAAGTTTAAATTTATCCGTAGCTACGGGTGTTTTGTTATTTGAAGCGGTAAGACAGAGATCATTGGTCGCTAAGTAATGTCAGCATCTGTGAGTTATTTGTTACAAGTTAATAATCTTAGCTGTGTTCGTGATGATCGGCTATTATTTGAAGGCCTATCATTTGCTATCAGTGCTGGAGAAGTATTGCTGTTAGAAGGTAAAAACGGTAGTGGTAAAACTTCATTATTGCGAATTCTGTGTGGATTTCGTGAGCCTGATGTTGGAGATTTAAGTTGGTGTGGTGATGCCTTATCTGATAGTTCTTATTTTGCTGACTTAGCTTATGTAGGACATTTAGAGGGTGTTAAAAAAGAATTGACGGTTTATGAGAATCTCAAAGTTGCTTTGGCTTTGGGTCAAGCCGGTAGCTACTCCATTATGGAGGCGCTTACTCGAGTCAATTTAGAAGATTTTGCTGATGTATTAGTCGGTGCGTTATCCGCCGGTCAGAAAAGACGTTTATCATTAGCTCGCTTATTAATCACAAAAAATATTCTGTGGATATTAGATGAACCTTTTACCTCTTTAGATAGACAAGGGATTGCTTTAATAGAAACTTTAATGTCTGAACATTGTGCCAAGGGTGGCATGATAGTTTTAACTTCACATCATGACCTTACATTGCAAGGTGTTGATGTACAACGCATCATGTTATCTTAATGTCTTTAGCTAACGCCTTTTTTGCCATTATTAAACGGGATTTGGTCTTGGCCATGCGCCGTCGATCTGAAATTGCGAATCCTTTGTTATTTTTTATTCTGGTGATCACTCTATTTCCTTTAGGCATTGGAGCTCAACCACATTTATTACAGTCTATTGCGCCGGGTATTATTTGGGTCTCTGCATTATTAGCGGCAATGTTGTCATTAGATAGCTTGTTTCGTTCAGATTTTGATGATGGTTCATTAGAACAAATTTTATTAAGTGCGCATCCAGCTTCACTATTAGTGTTAGCAAAAGTTGTGGCGCATTGGTTAGTGACAGGTTTGCCTTTATTGATCGTGGCGCCATTGTTAGCCATATTTTTAGGGATGCCAACCAATTCTTTGGGTATTTTATTATTGACTTTGTTGTTAGGTACTCCCGTATTAAGTTTGATTGGTGCGATTGGGGTAGCTTTAACAGTTGGCTTAAGACGTGGAGGTATGATTCTCTCGTTGTTAGTGTTACCGTTGTATGTGCCCGTGTTGATTTTTGCAAGTAACGCGGTAGAAATGGCCGGCGCGGGACTCCCTATACAAGCGCAATTGAATATTTTAATTTCTTTTTTATTCATGGCTGTGTTTCTGGCGCCTTGGCCAACGGCCGCAGCATTGAAGATGAGTATCAACTGATCTGCTAAATTCAATTCTGTTTACGCTGTTTCATCTTTATAATATTTGTTTAGATATTTTATTTGGCAAATATTGGATTTTTCAAATTCATCTCCATATTGGTCACTCATTAAACTAG
>CAIXDX010000286.1 GCA_903918335.1 uncultured Methylococcaceae bacterium
TACCACGCGAATCTAAAACTTCTCTTGCACGAATATCTACTATTGCCGCCATGTTGTTTCCTATAAGGTTGTTTCTATCAGAGTCTGCGCTTTAACAGCTCTGTCGATGGTTAATAAAACTTCTAATAATTCTTGCATTCTGTATAAAGGCCACGCATTTGGACCATCACTTAAGGCTTTAACCGGATCTGGATGCGTTTCCATAAACAAACCAGAAATGCCTGCAGCAACGGCTGCTCTTGCTAAGATAGGCACAAACTCACGTTGACCACCCGAGCTTGTTCCTTGTCCACCTGGCAATTGCACTGAATGCGTCGCATCAAAAACGACTGGACATCCCGTATCTCTCATCACCGCTAAAGAACGCATATCTGATACTAAATTGTTATAGCCAAAAGACACACCGCGCTCACACACCATAATGTTTGGATTACCGGTTGCTTTTGCTTTGTTAGCCACATGAACCATATCCCAAGGGGCAAGAAACTGACCCTTTTTGATATTTACAGGTATACCTTGCTTAGCGACTTCTTGAATAAAATTAGTTTGTCTGCATAAAAAAGCCGGTGTTTGCATCACATCCACCACACTCGCGACTTCTGCTAATGGCGTATCTTCGTGTACATCTGTTAAAACAGGCACACCGATTTGTTGCTTCACTTTACTTAAAATTTCTAAACCTTTGTCAATACCCAAACCTCTAAAACTCTCGTGAGAAGAACGATTTGCTTTATCGAAAGAAGATTTATAAATAAAAGGGATATTTAAGGTAGCGGCCAATTCTTTTAAATAACCAGCCGTATCCAAGGCTAATTGCTCGCTTTCGATAACACAAGGGCCCGCTATTAAGAAAAAAGGCTGATCTAGCCCTACTTTAAAACCACATAATTCCATTAAATCGAACCCTTTTTATGTTGAGAAGCCGCTACGACAAAACCAGAAAATAACGGATGTCCTTTTCTAGGTGTAGATGTAAATTCTGGATGAAACTGACAGGCTAAGAACCAAGGATGATCAGCTATTTCAACAACTTCAACTAAACGGCCATCCATTGATTTACCAGAAAAACGCATACCGGCACTTTCTAGTTTATTGAAATATTGATTATTAAACTCGTAACGATGACGATGTCTTTCGGTAATGACATCTTTTTGATACAAACTAAAGGCCAAGGAATCTGGTTGTAATCGACATTGCTGACCACCTAAACGCATAGATCCGCCTAAGTCCGAATTTTCATCACGGACTTCTATTTCACCACTTTCGGCCATCCATTCAGTAATTAAACCAATCACTGGATGTGGAGAACTCGGTAAAAATTCTGTACTATGAGCCCCTTCAAGACCTGCCACATCACGTGCAAATTCAATGACAGCTGCCTGCATACCTAAGCAAATACCTAAATAAGGAATTTTGTTTTCACGTGCATAACGCACAGTAGCAATTTTACCTTCGACACCTCGCTCGCCAAAGCCACCAGGCACTAGAATTGCATCAACACCTTTTAAGCACGTCACTCCCTCATCTTCGATACGCTCTGAATCTATATAGTCAATATTAACTTTTGTGCGCGAACAAATACCAGCATGTATTAACGCTTCGTTTAATGATTTGTAGGCATCTGAATGATCAACATATTTACCAACTATGGCTATAGTGACTTCTTTTACTGGATTTGCTAAGGCATCAACCACACTCGTCCACTCAGATAAGTCAGCTGGACTGGCATTCAATCTTAATTTATTAACCACAATATCATCTAAACCTTGCTCATGTAATAACAAGGGAATTCTATAAATTGTATCGGCATCAACCGCTGATATTACAGCTTTTTCTTCTACGTTAGTAAATAGAGCAATCTTACGTCGTTCTGCTAAAGGAATAGGTTGTTCTGATCGACAAATTAAAATATCCGGCTGAATACCAATCGCTCGTAATTCTTTAACAGAATGTTGCGTTGGTTTAGTTTTAATCTCACCTGCCGAACGAATGTAAGGCACCAAAGTCAAGTGTATAAATAATGAACGCTCTGCACCGAGCTCAAAACGCATCTGCCGAATAGTTTCCATAAACGGCAATGATTCAATATCACCCACGGTACCACCGACTTCAATCAATGCAACATCCATGCCTTCTGCACTTAAATAAACTCGCCGTTTAATTTCATCAGTAATATGAGGAATCACCTGTACAGTGGCACCTAAATATTCACCTTTACGCTCTCTACGTAAAACGCTGTCGTAGACTTGGCCTGCCGTAAAGTTATTCTTTTTAGCCATGGTGGTTTTAAGAAACCGCTCATAATGACCCAAATCTAAATCCGTTTCTGCTCCATCCTCAGTAACAAAAACCTCTCCATGTTGAAAAGGACTCATTGTGCCTGGATCAAGATTAATATAAGGATCTAGCTTAGTCATAGTGACTTTAAGACCTCGAGCCTCAAGAATAGCAGCAAGTGACGATGCGGCAATGCCCTTGCCTAACGATGAAACAACACCGCCGGTAATGAAAATGTATTTTGTCATTTAAAATATGGAGTTCAGAGAGAAACTGCACGCAGCTAATGTAAAACGATGCTATTTTAATCGACATTAGCTTTGTCGTCATTGTCTTTATTTAGCTAAACACCTAATTTATATTCATTGATGTTCATTTTTTTTATAAGTAGACTTTCAGCCATACTTTTTCCGACACCATTGAATGTAATTTACTGTTATACAGTACTGAGGTTTTGATTTCATAATTAGAAAAAATTTGTTAAATCTCCTTTTAGAATTTGTGGTCTCGTACTTAAAAAGTAATTTGCATATTGAAACTGTAAGTATGATAACTATTACAGTTGAGCGATAAAAAAAACTTTAAGAAAATTTGCCATTTAATTTCTTTGGGATACCCTAAAATCGTAAAAAAATCCAACATCTATGATGAGAAATAACAATGGATAAAGTGTTTATGTTTGCTAAAGTCGCTGGAGCTTTCTTTATGTTTTATTGCATCACTTTATTTATGCCAATGGCATTTACATATTTTTCTAACGGAGATGTTAGACCGTAATAATTCCTAACAGATAAGAAGTGATTGCTATTATCTAAGTTGATTAAATAACTGCTCTCGCTTGCATATCCGCGTGATAAGACGATCTAACCATAGGCGCGCTAGCAACTTGCTTAAAACCTAGTTGCAAAGCGAAAGCTCCATAATCGTCGAATTGTTTCGGGGTAATGTATTCAATAACTGGTAAATGTGCTTTTGTAGGCTGTAAATATTGACCTAAGGTCAACATGGAACACCCGTGTTGCAACAAGTCTTTCATTACTTGATGCACTTCCGCCATGGTCTCGCCCACACCCAACATTAAACCTGATTTAGTTGGTGTCTGAGGATGGGATTGAGCATATTTAGCTAAAAGTTCTAATGACCCATTATAATCAGCACCTGGACGTACTTGCTTATAGAGTCTGGGTACTGTTTCTAAATTATGATTAAAGACATCACATGGATGCTCTATTAAGAGGGCAATGGCTTTATCGATACGCCCTCTAAAATCAGGCACTAGAATTTCTATCTTAGTTTGAGGCGTTTGCTGACGAATATGCTTAATGCATTCAGCAAAATGCCCTGCTCCGCCATCTCTTAAATCATCACGATCTACCGACGTAATCACCACGTATTTGAGAGCCATCGATTTAATCGCATCCGCTAAGTGTTGCGGCTCATTAGTGTCTAATGGCAAAGGCTTTCCGTGTGCCACATCACAAAATGGACATCGACGTGTACATAAATCTCCCATAATCATGAATGTCGCCGTGCCGTGTTGAAAACACTCTGACAAGTTTGGGCAAGCCGCTTCTTCACAAACCGTATGTAATTTATTCTCGCGTAATAAGTTTTTGATACGGGTAATTTCATCACTCGTAGAAAGTTTTACGCGTATCCAATCAGGTTTGCGTAATAAGGTTTCTGCTGGCTCAACTTTAATGGGGATGCGCGCTAATTTTTTAACGCTGCGCTCATGGGATTCGGGGGTTGATCTGGACGGCGCTTGATTTATCATATTTTCAACAGCGAAATGATAGCATGAGTAAGAGAATCAGCAAGTGACTTATAACTGATTATTACACCTAAATCAGATAGTTGAGTCACTTTAAGATCCGAGTAACCACAGGGGTTAATGTTATTAAAAGGCTGTAAATCCATGGCATTATTTAAGCTAAGCCCATGGTAACACCCCTGCTTTTTTATTCTTAAACCTATAGATCCAATTTTCTGACCGTTAATGTATACGCCAGGAGCATCAGGTCTAGAGGTCGCCTCAATATCAAATTGAGCTAAAGTTTTAATCATCGCTTGTTCTAATAGTGTGACTAAAGAGCGGGCATTTAAGCGTAAACGTTGCACATCTAATAGCGTATAAATAACCACTTGCCCCGGACCATGATAAGTGACTTGACCACCTCTATCACAATTAACCACTGGTATTTCTCCGGTGTTCAAAAGATGTTCAAGCTTTCCATTGAGACCTAAGGTATATACTGGCTCATGTTCAACAACCCATAACTCGTCATCAGTTATTACAGTACGTTGCTCATTAAAAGCTCGCATAGCCTGCCAAGTTGCTTCATAATTTTGCAAACCTAAATCAACTATTTTCATCATTCAGTCTCGTCAATTTAGATGAACTAACAGCAGCAATATTCTAAATTAAACCTAGAGCGCCACTAAAACATGTGGATGATCAGTTAAATCTTGATAAATGGCATCAAGTTGCTGTTTACTTGAAGCTTCTATCAAAACGGTTATAGCCATAAACTTACCATCTTTACTCGGCCTAGACTTTACAGACCCTTCTGTAATATCTGGCACATGTCGACGTACTATTTCAACGACTAATATATCAAGTTCAATATTTGCCTTACCCATCGCCTTAATGGGAAATTGACAAGGAAATTCAAAAAGTGTTTCTTCGGTCATAGTAAAGTTTGTTTATAAGCTTGCAGAATATTGTACATTGTATGCCAAACTGGACCGGGGCTGCCTTCTCCAATAACAGTTCCATCAAGCTCTACAATAGGCACTATTTCTCTAATTGAACTGGTTACCCAAAGTTCTGTTACTGCTTTGATGTTAGCAAAAGTTATATTATCTTCTCTATAAGCTATATTATTTTTTTTAGCTAATTCCAAAATAACATCTCGCGTAATACCCGACAAAATCTTATTTGTTTTAGGTGGCGTACATAAAACCCCATCAACGACAGCAAAAACATTGCTCGCGGCCCCTTCAACAAGATACCCATCCTTAACTAATAAGGCTTCTGCACAACCCTGTTCAATAGCCAGTTGTCGATGCAATATATTACCTAATAACGTAATCGCTTTAATATTACAAAACGCCCAGCGCGTATCATCCATCGAAATAGCTTTAATTCCTGTATTTAAACTCGCTAAAGGCACAATATTCGAGCACATAGCAAACACGGTAGCGGGCACGTTATCTGGAAACGCATGATCTCTTTTATCTGCAGTGCCACGCGTTATTTGCAAATAGATATATTGATCATAATTTGCATCCAATAATGGAGTAAATATGGCTTGCCATTCTAGTCGAGTGTGGGGATTAGCTAAACGAATACCCGCCAAACTGTTTTCTAAGCGCTGTAAGTGATCATCTAGATGAAACAAGTGCCCTGAATAAGAAGGGATAACCTCATATATACCATCACCAAATAAGAACCCTCTATCTAAAACCGACACCTTTGCCTCAGGAAGCGGCAAATAATCTCCATTTAAATAGACAATTTTATTTTCCATCTTCTGTTTTTTCGAACATCATCATTGCACTTTCAGACAAGCGTTGAAATATATTACCTTGCTCAACCGACTGCAAAGCTATCAAATCTTTTTCTTCAACCACTTCATTATTAAGTGTCACTTTTACAGAGCCTAATTTTGCCCCCTCAACAACAGGAGCAGTTATTCTATTATCAACTGTAATAGCAGCTTTTAAATCTTTATATAAACGACGTGGAATAGTGACATAAATATCTTCCGCCAGCCCCAATGAAATCGTTTTAGTTGCTCCTTTCCAAATCCTAGCTTGATTTAATGACGTTTTACCTTGATAAAGACGATGAGACTCATAAAACCTAAAACCATAATTCAACAAAGTTTGATTTTCATTAGCTCTAGCATTAGCATCTTTTGCACCCATGACGACTGAAATTAAACGCATGTCTTCTCTTAATGCAGAAGCCACTAAACAATATCCAGCATCATCTGTAAATCCCGTTTTTACACCGTCTACTGACTCATCACGTGATAACAATTTATTACGATTTTGTTGAGTTATATTATTAAATGTAAATTCTTTTAGCGAAAACCAACGATAGTATTCAGGAAACTCTTTAATTAAAGCACTGGTTAATAATGCCAAGTCACGGGCAGTGGTGTAATGATCTGCAACCGGCAATCCATCACTATTTTTAAAATGCGTATTGATCATGCCCAGACGTGCTGCATGTTGGTTCATCATCTCAGCAAATGTCTCTTCACTACCACCTACATGCTCAGCTAAAGCCACACTCGCATCATTACCAGACTGAATAACGACACCTTTAATGAGATCTTCAATTTTTACTTGAACACCCAATTCTAAAAACATTCGAGAACCCGATGTTTTCCAAGCCTTTTCACTAATAGTTACATTGTCATCTAAATGCAAATGCCCACTAGCAAGCTCATTGAATACAACATAAACAGTCATAATTTTAGTCAAACTTGCAGGCGCCAACTTAGCATCAGCATTATTTTCAGCTAAAACTTTACCCGTATGAAAATCTTTAAGTATAAAAGCAGATGCTGCTATGGATGGTGCGGGGGGGATTGAAATATCGACTATTTCTGCATGAGCCTGAGGAAAAATAACTAACAGACTAAAAAGTAATACTAGGGTACATTGTCTCAATGGAATCATTAGCGCTTTGATGTCTAAAGTAGAAGTATGCCCTACATTGTAGCACGCGAGCTTTGGATTTGCTTTGATTCAGTCACAAATTGAGTATCCGTAATTCCCAATTCCGCGAGTTGCTGATTTAATTCATCAACCTTTGTTGTATTATCTATAGGACCAATCTGAACTTTATATAAAGTAGATTTCTTATAAGTAGAAGGTCTAATATCTGGCACAGGCAAATTAGACGCTAAGATTTTATTTTTAAGTTTTAAGGCATGCTTTTGATTACCAAAACTACCGACTTGTAAATATACATTTTGATCTTGCTTAGCGGCAATTTTTTGTATCTGAGGTAAAGCTTGACTGGGAGTAATAGGCTTTATTTCAATATCACCCAAACCTTCTTGATCTAAATCTAAATTTTTGGCTGCCGCGTAAGAAAGATCCAACTCTCTATTGCCAACATAGGGGCCACGATCATTAATTCTAACAATAATACTACGATTATTCTCTAGATTAGTCACTCGCGCATAAGATGGAATAGGTAAAGTTTTATGAGCCGCAGTCATTGCGTTCATATCAAAAATCTCACCTGTAGCGGTTTTTTTACCATGAAACCCAGGACCATACCATGAGGCAACCCCTTGCTTTACTTTATTTAAAAAACTCGGAAACAAACCCTCCTGTTGCGCAATATCTTTTAATTGTTCACTGCCATTAACTTGTAATACAGAATGCTGCCTAGAAGAAGCACTAAGGGAAGAATAACTAAATTCAGGAGGAGATTGTAAGCTAAGATCTGTACTTTTAATATTTGACTGGGAACAACCAGTTACTGTGATAAGAGTAGTTATAAAAATAATTTTTTTCA